>USPP01000162.1 GCA_900556615.1 uncultured Eubacteriales bacterium | reverse complement strand
TATTGCCTTAATATCAGTTTATATAAATCCGGGGAAGTCTCGGTCTTGACAGAGAACAAAGAATTTCATAAGAAATCGTTTGCGCTTCATCGGCAATCTCGTCAACGGAAATATATGCGTCCCCGTCTCTGCCGATAATCGTTGCAACATCTCCTGCCTCTACGCCGGGTATATCCGTCACATCCACCATCATCTGATCCATACAAACCCTGCCGATAATCGGCGCTCTCTTTCCGCGGAGCAAAACGCTTCCGCAATTGGAAAGGAGTCTCGGCACTCCGTCAGCATAGCCTGCACAAAGTGTTGCGATTTTGGTAGCTCTCTCGGTAACGCAAATATGTCCATAGCTGACTCCTGTTCCAGCGGGGACCGATTTTACAAGCTCTACCCTTGTTCTGAGAGAGAGAACCGGATGCAGAGAAATGCGGCTTCTGTCAACCTCATCGGATGGATAGATCCCGTAAAGAATAATGCCCTCTCTCACCATATCAAAAGCAGCATCAAGCTCCATGATTCCGGCGCTATTCGAAAGACAGCGCCTTCCGACAGAAATTCCCGCGGCTTCAAGACGTCCGGCAAACCCGGCAAACCGCGAAAGCTGATCCAAGGCCGAGGTTTTGTCTGCTTCATCGGCACGGGCAAAATGGCTGAAGATCCCCTTTATTTCTATATTGCTAAGCTCCGCAGCTTTTTTTACACATTCAAAACCGGTCTGATCATCTGAAAACCCAATCCTTGACATTCCGGTATCAATAGCAATAAAGCAACCGGCCTTCTTACCCACAGCCGCTGCAGAAAGGGCTTCCGCTGCTCGCAAATCAAATATAGATGGCATGATATCATATTCGGCAAGCTCCGGAAAAAGCTCTTCTTCCGTGCCGCCGAGAATCAATATATCATTCTCAATTCCGTTTTTCCGAAGCTCCATCGCCTCATATACCGAGGCAACTCCAAAGCATTCTACACGGTCGGAAAGTAAGCTTGCAACCTCCGTCGCTCCGTGTCCGTACGCATCTGCCTTCACAACTGCCATGACTGCGCATCCGTTAGGAAGCAGCGTTCTTATCCGGTCATGATTATATAAAAGAGCGCTTTTATCAATTTCTATCCATGTACGGGTTTTCAATAATTTATTATCCATTTCATACCGTCCGAATCATTATCAAATAACAAAAATAAATACCCAAAAGATCACTCCTCTGTGATTGCAGTTGATAGTACAAGCGCCGTTACTTTATCCTTGAGCAGCATCTCTGCCACCTTATCTTCACCGTAAAAATCAAGATAATCTTCCCCCGAGACAAATATCCCCCCGGAAGAAGCCGCACATGCGGAAGCATATTCCGAAAGCTCCTCATCGGTATAAGTGATATTTTCTGCTCTAACAATAGAATAGAGAACAAATGCTTCCTTTGTAAGTGCAAGAGCGCGTTCGCCTATCATATCCTCAAATTCCTCTTCCGTCATATCGTAAGAGTTCTCCAGAAAAACAGAAAGCTCCTCCGACTGCGCATCAGCAAGATTTTTATAAGATAAGTAGAGTTCGTTATAATACTCGCTGTACACATCATACGGAGCGTCAAGCAATACACTGGAATCCACAATTTTATTCCAAGCTTCAGCTTCCCTTTTATATTCCGCATCTTCCTTTTTTTCGCTTTCCAAACGGGCACTTGTCATAGTCCGGTACTGCTCGGCACCTCCGCACCCCGGCATCAGTCTTTCTGCAATCCCGTCGTCGAGTGCAGGAACAATCCTCTCATACACCGCAAGTACCGTCACACGATAAGTTGCTTCTGTCACAGAGGATATTTCCGATATATAATCCGAAGGAATCACAATATCAAATTCCGCAGTATCGCCTTTTTTCATACCCTTCATCTTTGTAAGAAGCTCATATACCACCGCGTCACCGGTTGTATCTCCACAGAAATAGGAATCGCCCTCTGCCGAGAGCTCCGGAGTAGACTCTCCGTCAATAAAGCAGAAGCGATCAAACATGACCATGCTGTTATCGGATATGCCATTCTCTGTTTCAACAAATTCGGCAAGCGATTCAAGCGCCTGAGCGACGGCGGCATCAACTTCCTCGTCCGATACCGACGTTTCATATTCCGTAACGGTAAGTCCCTTATATTCACCAAGCGTAAGGTATTTCGAGAGCTTCTCATTATAAAATCCGTCAAAGCGGCTTATTGCGCAGGAACAAAAAAACGCGCCGAAAACAGCAGCAAGCAATAGCAAAAATAATTTCCGCAATCTCATTTCGAATACCGCCCTAAAAAACTCTTATGTAAAATATACCACAAAATTCCCGCAAATAAAAGGGTAAATTTTTTTATTTACAAAATATATACAAGTAACAAAAAAATATACAAAGAAAAGACTCAAAAAACCGCCTTCTTATCTCCGCCCGATTCCCGATTAAGATTTTCTGTATTGCCTTAAGGAATCACTGAATAAAACGGCTATACAGATTTTCGAGATAATTTTTGGAACGACAAGGCAAAAAAGCAGGAATATGGTTAAGGCAGCACCGCCGGGTTCACAGCTTATGCCTTGACGGCATATCTACTTATTTCTTTCCCATCACACTTCAAAATTTCATCGGTAAAGAAGTCGTTGCCTCCTCAATTGGTATCGTCTGAAGAAAAATGCGACGACGCCATCTGTACCGTCAGAATCCGGCGGTATTGCCTTAAGGATATCTCTAAAAATGCAATGTTCAAAGACGGCAAAGAGATTTTTTCGTCAGCCTAAACCAAAAATTTTGCAGACAGCGTATCCATCTGTCAAGGATTTTTGTGACGAATGATGGAAAACAGATCGAACCGGTTTTGAGCAGTGATTTTTTAGAGCCGCCCTTAATATTTGGAATTTTTTAACGATGACGGGCAATCAATCTGCCGGAAAAATCCGTTTATGATTGATTCAGTGATTCTTTAACCTCAAGATACCGTACAACATTGATAAGAGGGACCTTCGCATTAAACAGCGAAAGCCCCTGTCCACCTTTATGTATTCGATATTTTTTCTATAACATGAACATCTACCGGAAGAATTCCCGATTGCTCGTATACAATCTCATATATCTGGGCCACTTGATTCGGAAGAAGCGTGGAATCCGTCTTGACGATGATACTGCATTTTGAATCGCTTATAACGGCTACACACTTTTCAAAGCCTTTTGCCACAACCAGATTTTCGATTTTAGCTTCGCTTTCGATATCTTTTGCAATCTGTGATATTTCCGCCATGGCAACAGATTTTGATTCGTCAAGCGCTTCCGGATTGTCAACAACCAGCTGAAGAACTTCTATAGCCTCGTCGCGGCTTCGTTTACGTTCCACCTGAGCAGAAGCAAAATAGCTGTCAATATCGTCGGGATTATTCTCTCCCGCTTCTGTATCCTTACCATCCACAAAAGAGGCGCCTCCCTGGACAGAATCAGTATCTCCTGACGCTCCTCCGGCATTTGCTTTTTTGGCACCCTCTGAGAAAAGCGCTATATTCAGCCACACCGCTCCGCCGATGACAAGAACCGCCATGATTATGACGAGATTCCGTTTCCCGATTTTTTTAAAGATTTCTTTTGCCTTGTTTCCGATCTCAGCCGTATTAGGCTTTTCAAGTTTGAACATTGTTGAGTTCCTCCCGAAATTTCATTTTCTGGTAATATATATGCTGTTTTTACTTTAAATATGATTCTGACGGTAAAATATTTGCCTCCGCCGTTTCGGCACCTTTTCTCTCACTCTATCCCGTTACATAGACGCGGTTCGACGATAAATCAAATAAAGCACTCAGCAGAGATACAATTTTCTCTTGATTGATCGGATTTCCGCCTCCCCTGCAAACAACAGCAATTCCCCTGAGCTTGGGAAAAACCAGCTTGACTTTTATCGGCGTACCGTTTCCGTCAACATCGGTTATTACATATTCTCGCTCTGTCATAACCCCTCCGTCATAGCTTCCGTTTTGTGCATATACCGTTTCACCGGCATTTTCCGGCGTTATAATGACATGTACGTCCGATATTCCGTCCATATAGCCGAGAAGCTCCGCCACCCTGCGCTCCAACTCAGAAATGTAATCCAGAGCTTCTTCTGCCTCATCTGGCGAGGTATCAATCGCCGCTTCCTTCCTTTTTGCCGAATCTCCGCTTCCTATAAAAAGAAGAATGATTCCAGCGGCAAGTCCGAGTATCAAAAACATGGAACCTTTGGTATTTTTCAGTTTATCAAAAAACCCGATCATTCCGACTCTTCCTCGTTATTTTTTGTAATTACCGGACATCCGAGAATGTCCGAAATATAATCTGATGCTTCGTCAAGTTCTCCGAAGCCCGACAAAACCGCCTCCGTTATTTTCACTTCGGAAATATCCGCCATATCAAGTGTCAGTTCAATTTTCGCATTCTCTATGCCGTATCTCGTTTTTACGGCATATTCCAGTTCTCCGCAGATAATGCCCTCTGCTCTTTCAATAATATCATCTGCAGCATTTCCTATTTCCGCAGTATCACTGACGGAGAGATCCAAATCGAAATGAAAATCTTTTTTTCCTATCAATACACAAATCGGAGAAATCAGCGCGGCGCAGACAGCCACTGCTACAGCAAAGCTTATCTGTTTTTTCAGTCCCCCGTTTTTTCCCTCAGGAGCCAAAAGATTAACAAGTCCTGCACAGAGAGATACCGTCATAACCGCCATAAGGACATCCTTTATCTGTTGCATTTTGCTGCCCTGAATTTCGTGAAACGAAAACTTCCTTTCTTATAAAATTTACAGATAGATTCTTCCGTTAATATTTCCTTAGAGGCACTACAGCCGAGTTCTGACGGTACAGATGCGCAATTCTTTTTTTCGTCAGACAATGCAAATTGAGAAGGCAAGAGTGGGTAACTCCTCTGCCGGCGAAATTTGTGAAGGTTGACAGAAAATTGCCCTGCAGGTGCATCATC
>USPP01000161.1 GCA_900556615.1 uncultured Eubacteriales bacterium | reverse complement strand
ATATGATGAGCATATATGGACTTCACCGGTGAAGTCCATATATGCTCATCATATTCGTGCCCGTGCTCCTCCCCCGCTTCTCCTATATGCTCTTCTTCAAGCGGGGTAACACAGTCCATCAGTGTTACAATCTCTGCATCCGAGTCCTCAATTGAGGATAAAACCGAAGCAATCCATGTATCGGATTCCCCTCCGATATATATAAAAACATCGCATTCTTTTATTTTTAATATATCCTGCGGAGCGGGTTCATAAGAATGACTTTCCTCGCCCGGCTTGAGAAGAAGCGTAACCTCGCATTTATCTCCAGCTATATTTCTTGCAAAATCATACGTCGGAAAAATGGTAGTAACAATACTCATTTTCACCTCTTCGGTTTCCTTTACAGAACAGGAGGAAAATAAAACACCAAAAACAAAAAGCAGTAAAACCGCCGAAAGCACGGAATATATTTTTTTCATGATAAAAGCCAAATCAAACCCTTTCGAAAATCTTGAAATATATTTCAGTATACCTCATACAAAGAAAAAAATCAAGTATAATAAGAAATAATTTGATAATTGTTCTCAAATTGACTTATAGAATAAAACAATTCGTTGAAAAAACAATAATTTGTTAACAATGCCTAAAGCAGTCCTTTATTCAAACTTTTTTAACTTTTTTTGTTTCAATATAGGCTTGACATTATTTTGAGGCAAGTCTATAATGTTAGTATACTAACAATTTGAAGGAGAAGCAATATGGATGACATCCCGCATATCGGTATCGTTGTGCGCTGTCTGAATCATGAGATTGGCAGAGCCGTTTCGGCAGTAGTCTCCAAAGAGCTCGGTGATTCCGCCACAGGCGTACAAAGCTGGATCGTGAGATATCTTTATGATAACCGCGACCGCGAAGTATTTCAAAAAGACCTCGAAAGCAAATTTTCCGTACGGCGCTCTACCATGACAACTATCCTCAAGCTCATGGAGAAAAACGGCATGATCACCAAGGAACCGGTAAGCCATGACGCAAGACTCAAACGACTTCTTTTAACACCGACGGCAATAGAGATGCAGGACAGAATCAGAAGCGGTATCGATGCGCTTGAAGCACGTATGAAAGAACAAATCGACGATAAAGAACTCGACTCTTTCTTCAAAACCGCCGAAAAAATCAAGGTCAATCTTCAAAAGACAGACTGACATTGCCATTTACTTCCTTAGTAGGAAATCAGCAAGGAAAGGATATTTATATGCTGAAAAGACTCGCACAGTGCGTAAGGGAATACAAAATTCCGACAATTCTTACGCTGATTTTTATTGTCGGAGAAGCGGTAATTGAATGTATTATTCCGTTCGTAACCGCCGATATGGTAAATAAAATTGAAGGCGGCGCCAATATATCCGAAGTTATAAGCATCGGATTAATTTTAGCTTTGTTGGCGGTGCTTTCTCTTTGCTGCGGAGGTATCGCAGGATATACCTGTGCAAAGGCGTCCGCAGGATTCGCAAAAAATCTTCGTTCCGATATTTTCGGAAGAATCCAAACTTACTCGTTTGAAAATATTGATAAATTTTCCTCATCTTCTCTTGTTACAAGACTCACCACCGATGTGTCAAACGTGCAAATGTCCTTCATGATGATAATCAGAACCGCTATCCGTGCGCCGCTTATGTTTATCTTCTCGGTAATAATGGCATACATAATGGGAGGCGCTCTTGCCACAACGTTCATTGTCATTATTCCTCTGCTTATTGTCGGTTTGCTTCTGATCAGCAAAAAAGCCATGCCGGCATTCAGAAGCGTTTTCCGCAAATATGACCGTCTCAACGAATCCATTGAAGAAAATGTCCGCGCGATGCGTGTGGTAAAGGGCTTTTCACGTGAAAATTATGAAAAAGAAAAATTCGGAAAAGCCGCCGAAAATATTAAATCGGATTTTACAAAAGCAGAACGTATCGTCGCATTAAATTCACCTCTTATGCAGCTCTGCTTGAATTTCAACATGGTGTTTGTACTTATTATCGGTTCCAAGCTCATCATAACCAATCAGGGCTCTACCATCGGTGTCGGACAGATATCCGGTATGCTTACTTACGGCATGCAGATACTCATGTCGTTGATGATGCTTTCCATGATATACGTCATGCTCACCATGTCCGCAGAATCCGCAAAGCGTATATACGAAGTGCTGCTGGAACAGCCAACGCTCAAAAATCCGGTTAAACCGATTGGGACAGTTCCTGACGGTTCTGTTGACTTTAACAACGTCAGTTTCAAATATTCGCAAACTGCCGACAAGTTCTCCCTATCTGACATCGATATTCATATACAATCCGGCATGACGATCGGAATACTCGGAGGAACCGGTTCAAGTAAATCCACTCTTGTACAGCTTATCCCCCGTCTTTATGATGTTACTGAGGGAGAGGTAAGAGTCGGAGGCATCAATGTACGCGATTACGATATAAAGACTTTGAGGGAATCGGTCGCGATGGTTCTTCAGAAAAACCTTCTATTCTCCGGTACCATTAAGGAAAACCTGCGTTGGGGAAATGCAGATGCAACGGATGAAGAACTCGTAGAAGCATGCAGACTTGCTCAGGCAGACGACTTCATACGTTCCTTTCCCGACGGTTATGACACATGGATAGAACAGGGCGGAACCAACGTTTCGGGAGGTCAGAAACAGCGGCTCTGTATTGCACGGGCACTTCTCAAAAAGCCGAAGATTCTCATCCTCGATGATTCAACAAGCGCCGTCGATACCAAAACAGACGCCTTTATCCGAATGGGTTTTGCAAAATATATTCCCGACACAACAAAGATTATCATTGCTCAGCGCATCTCCTCTGTGCAGGATGCGGATCTGATCATCGTTATGGACAACGGAAGAATCAGCGCCTCCGGTAAACACGCGGAGCTTCTTGAGAACAGTGACATCTACCGCGAGGTATATGAGCAACAGATGAACGGAGGCAATGACGATGAATAAACCAATGAATAAAAACGGGATTCACTCCCCAAAAAGAAAACTGAATAAGAAAACGCTGTCAAGGCTTATCAAGGAATTGTTCAAAAGCTACCCTGTTCTTGTCCCCGTTACCATTTTCTGTATCCTTTTTTCCGCTATAGTATCCTCAATACCTGCTATATTTATTCAGAAGGTCATCGCCGTCATTTCCGAATGGTATGAGAGCGGTAATTGGGCGGCTGCAAAAGCGGAAATCATTCCTAAAATTTCAGTTTTAATCACTCTGTATATACTCTCCATTATATCTATTACTGCATACACTCAGCTCATGGCAAAAATCACACAGGGTTTCTTGTGTAAGATGAGACGCAAAATGTTTGACGGTATGCAAAATCTTCCCATCAAATATTTCGATACCCACAAACACGGCGATATCATGAGCTATTATACCAACGATATCGATACGCTTCGCCAGCTTGTCTCCCAATCGCTTCCCAGCCTGCTGCAATCGAGTGCAATCGTTATAACCGTACTTTGTATTATGCTCTGGTACAGTGTATGGATAACGCTTGTTGTCCTTATCGGAGTAGCCGCCATGTTTTTGGTTACAAAGAAAATCGGAGGGGGATCCGCCAAATATTTTATACGTCAGCAAAAATCAATCGGAAAAACCGAAGGCTTTGTTCAGGAAATGATGAACGGTCAAAAGGTTATAAAAGTATTCTGCCATGAGAAACAGACCATCGAAGATTTTAAAGCCATTAATGACGAGCTCTATAACGACAGCTTCCGCGCAAATGCCTATGCAAATGTTCTTGGACCGATTATTCAAAATATCGGAAATATTTTGTATGTAATCTGTGCTACCGTCGGCGGAATTTTCCTGCTCGCAAAAATCCCGAATATCTCGGTATCCGCAATCTTTTTCGGAATTTCGGCTCTGTCGATAGATATTGTGGTTCCCTTTCTTAACATGACAAAGCAGTTCACAGGAAATGTCAACCAATTCTCACAGCAAATCAACTCGATTATCATGGGACTTGCCGGAGCAGAGCGCATATTCGATCTTATGGATCAGAAGCCTGAGACAGACGACGGGTATGTAACCCTTGTAAACGCAGAGATCGACGAAAGCGGAAATGTGAGGGAGACGGAAGTACACACAGGTAAATGGGCATGGAAGCATCCTCACGGAGACGGAACTATTACATACACTCCCTTGAAGGGTGACGTTCGCATGGCAAACGTTGATTTTGAGTATGAAGAAGGCAAGCCGGTGCTTCATGATGTTTCCGTATATGCAGAGCCGGGACAGAAGGTTGCCTTTGTCGGCGCCACCGGTGCAGGAAAAACCACCATTACAAATCTGATAAACCGTTTTTACGATATTGCCGACGGGAAAATTCGTTACGACGGAATCAACATCAATAAAATCAGGAAATCCGATCTTCGCCGTTCTCTCGGAATCGTGCTTCAGGACACCAACCTCTTTACCGGAACGGTAATGGAAAACATTCGCTATGGTAAGCTTAACGCTACAGACGAGGAATGTATCAATGCGGCAAAGCTTGCAGGGGCAGATGACTTTATCACTCGGTTGCCTAAAGGCTATGACACTGAGCTTTCAAACAACGGCTCCAATCTCTCGCAGGGACAGCGCCAGCTCATTGCGATTGCCCGCGCTGCGGTTGCCGATCCGCCTGTCATGATCCTGGACGAGGCAACCTCCTCCATCGATACGCGAACAGAGGCAATTGTACAGCGCGGAATGGATAAGCTTATGGAGGGACGCACCGTGTTTGTTATTGCGCACCGTCTGTCCACTGTAAAAAATTCCGATGTCATTATGGTTCTTGACCACGGTCATATTATCGAGCGCGGAAGTCATGAAAAGCTGCTTTCTGAAAAAGGAACCTATTATCAGCTTTATACCGGCGCCTTTGAGCTTGAATAATAATTGCCCTGAATAGTGCCTCTCTGAATAAAAGTTCTTTATAACCGCTTCCTGTTTTAGGGGGCAGTCTCACTAACGTGCGAC
>USPP01000160.1 GCA_900556615.1 uncultured Eubacteriales bacterium | reverse complement strand
CTTTTTATTTTTCTCCAGCCTCTTAATTTTTGCTCGGTTTTTTATTGTTTTATCACGTTTTTTATTATGATTATGAGAAGTTTTTATCCACTCTTTCCCTCCTACGCTCCTTTCCGTTTCCTGTGTGCCTCTTGCAAGCGCTTCCCTCATTTTGTGTTTCCTCTTTCCTTTTTATCACTTTTTTGGTAAATTGCCGGTGAATGGTTTTATCTTCTTATGCGAATTTCTTGTTATACATAAGTTCACACAAATTTAATATTTTTCCTATTGCCAAAAGGATAAATTTGTGGTATAATAACAAAACATTAATAATGTTGGAGAAGTACCCAAGTGGTTAAGGGGGCAGTTTGCTAAACTGTTAGATCGGGCTTACCGGTGCAAGGGTTCAAACCCCTTCTTCTCCGCCAGAAAAAGCACTTGCTTATGCAAGTGCTTTTTCAACGAAATTCGCCTTAAGGCGAGTGAAATAGCTACGCTGTGAAATATGCTTCGCGTCTGAAATATTTGCTTTGCAAATGTTAAGAGACGAATTTCATTTCACATTTTGCGCGCGCAAAACATTTGGCCAAAGGCGTTAACCTTTGATTTCACCGTGGGCGTTAGTGACCGATTTCACTAAAAACCGTAAGAGTTCAAATTCATACGCAAGACTGCCTAAAATATCTTTTCCGTAGTCGATTTACAACCCAAGCCTTCGACTTGGCATATGATTGCCGTACGAAGCGCCGTGCGGCTTTTCCATCCTTGTATCTTATCGCGCAAAGTGTGTATCTTTCCTGAGGCTTGATGATATCCGGTCTCACGGACTGATGATATGCAATTTCTTCGAAATTGATAATATCCACGGCTATGCCGTGATAATTTACAAGGCTTAGCCTTGATTTACTTGTCAGAATGTGGTATAATGTATACGAAAGTTAAGGTGGGTATATGATATTAAGGGGAAAGAACATTTTGTTTCTTGGATCATCCGTGACCTATGGTTCCGCATCAGGCGGCGTTTCCTTTGCAGACATTATGAGCCAATGCTGTGGTTTTCAATACGTAAAAGAAGCTGTTTCAGGGACAACTCTGGCAGATATAAACGAGAACTCATATGTGTCACGTTTGAAAAACATTGATAAAAGCAGCAAGTTTGATTTGTTTATCTGCCAGCTTTCAACAAATGATGCATCTTCCGACTGCAATATTGATCTAAAAAAAATCGAAGCTGCGATTTGCTTTATACTTAGTTACGTTCAGGTAACCTTTCGTTGTCCGATCGTGTTTTATACAGGAACATATTTTGAAAATGAAAAGTATTCACAGATGGTAGATCTTTTATATAGTTTGCAAAAGGAATATGGTTTTCATATTTTAGATCTTTACCACGATTCTGATATGTTGGCGGTAAGTGAGGAAGACCGCAGTCGCTATATGGAAGATCAAATCCATCCAAACATAATAGGATATAAAGAATGGTGGACTCCCAAGTTTATTGAATTTTGTGAACAACTGTGATAATACAAATGATTTGTATTATCTGAAAAACTTGATCTTTTCTTCGCTTTTGCCTCAATTTTTGACCTTTTTACACGTTTAACGCAGAAAAACCGACTTGTTTCGACAAGTCGGTTTTTTTACGAAATAAATACCTTTGAGATTTGTGAAATACGTTTTGTATGTGATATGGCTTCGCCATATGAAATGTCTGCGGGTGTAAGTGGATTTATTTCATTTTCTGTGGTAAGCAGAAAATTCCATAATTTGCGAAGTAAATTATTTCACCGTGAGGGATAGCGAACGATTTTACTAAAAACTGTGAGTGTTCAAATCCATTTTCAAAATCGCAAATATATTTTTTTCATAGCCCATTCACATTTGAAAACACTATCGGAATTTGAATCTCTAAGGTACAAAAGACCGATAGTGTTTTTATTTTAAATAGATTCGGATTTCCGATTGATACTGATTATATTAATAAATACAGATGTGAATATTTTTTTTGCTTTATGCTCATAATTTAATCGTAAATAAAAAATCAAAAGGCAGGTCTGAAAGATTTTTCAGACGGGTTTTCGGCTTTTGCAGCCGGGAGGAAACGGCTGCGATCGTTATTGTAAACTATTTGCCGGAATCAAGAACAAGGAGACTTTCGCAAAGCGAAAGCGGTGATTGTAATGATGAAAAAAACTACTGCTTATTCAAAATATGCGGAGGGAAGAGCCGGTAAATCAAAGCTGCTTCCTGACTGCTTCAGAGCATTTTTAGTCGGAGGAATAATATGCTGCATCGGACAGGGATTGACTGAACTGTATATGTATATAAACATTACAGAGGATATTGTAAAGATTCTTGTTCCGATAACAATAATTTTTTTGACTGCACTGCTCACAGGTTTTGGAATTTTTGATAATATAGCGAAATTCGGAGGAGCCGGTACTCTTGTTCCGATAACGGGATTTGCCAATGCAGTGGTTTCCCCGGCGATTGACTGTAAAAACGAGGGACTTGTGCTCGGACTTGGCGCTAAGCTGTTTATTATCGCGGGGCCGGTTATACTTTACGGAACGGTTGCATCTGTCATTTGGGGAGTTATTTATTGGGTGCTCGGCAAATTGTAAAAGGCGGCGGTGACCGCGAAAGATAAGGGAGCACCCTGTAATTTTTGTTTATTCCGAATGATTCCTTAAGCTGACGACAAGATAGCGGATGAAACGGCGAGGAATTTAGCAGGGAATGCAATAGATGAAGCCGGTAACGGATATAATCGGAGAGAAAGCGAAGAAAAAGCTCGATTCATAACGCATATGCGGAATAGCTCTCATAATGCTTCCGTTATATAAAAGAGGATTATTGACGGAATGAAGCATTTCAACAGATATTGCTTCTGTTTTGCTTAGATTCATTTCGGATTCATGTCGAAGAAGGGTTTTATTACTTTTCAAAGTATCCGATATGGCTTTGTTCTCGGTTATTTTGTTCAGTTTACAGCTTTTGACGGTCAGAAGAACCGTTTTGCTGTCATAATTAAGGCAATACCGCACAATGATTGTTGTGCAGTTGCGCCACCGGATTTTTGTCAGACAATACCAATTGAAGAGCAGGAGTGACTCCTCTGCCAACGAAATTTGTGAAGCATGACGAAAGCATGACGAAATAGAGGCAAGCAAATGCGCAATAAAGGCGTTAGCTGTGCACCCAGCAGTATTGCCTTAATATTCTATCCGGTTTCAGAAGAAAAATGAATACGATCATTGTGCCGGACAGCACAAGTAAGGAGAGAGAATGAACAATAACATTATCCGACCGAAATATTGTCCGTCGATAATCGGCCATGCTGCAGCGGTAGGACATAAGGAGCATGAGGGACCGCTTGGAGAGCTTTTTGATTATCATGACTCATCTGACAAATTCGGTCAAAAAACGTGGGAGCTTTCGGAAGGAGAGATGCAGCATATCGCGCTGAATCTCGCGCTTTCAAAGGCGGGAATAGGAGCAGAGGCAATAGACGCGGTTTTTGCCGGTGATCTCATAAATCAGTGTACAAGCTCAAATTATGGCTTGCTCGATATAAACGCACCGTTCTTTGGGCTTTACGGCGCCTGTTCGACCTCGGCGGAGGGACTTATTTCGGCAACTCTGTATTTGAACGCTACTGCTGCAAAAACCGTGGCGGTTGCGACTTCCTCGCATAACTGCTCTGCGGAGAGGCAGTTTCGGTTTCCGATTGAGTATGGAGGCGTCAGAACGCCAACCTCGCAGTGGACGGTCACGGGAGCGGGAGCCTTTATTCTCGGTGATGGTCAGGGGGCATATATAACCGAAATGCTTCCCGGTACGAGTGTGGACAAGGGAATCACCGATGTGAATAATATGGGAGCCGCAATGGCGCCTGCCGCCGTAGATACCATAACAAAATATTTCAGGTATTCGGGAATGAAGCCGTCGGATTTTGACGCTATATTCACAGGCGATCTCGGTTTTGAGGGGCACTCAATTGTTAAAGATATGATGAAACAAAACGGCTGTGACATATCGGGGAATTATTACGACTGCGGTCTAATCATTTATGACAGAGAAAAACAGGATATGCATGCGGGCGGTTCGGGATGCGGATGCTCCGCCTCGGTTCTCTCGGCGTATATACTTCCGAAACTGGAGCGCGGGGAATATCGGGATATATTGTATATTGCTACGGGAGCGCTGATGAGTCCGATGCTTGTGCTTCAGGGGCAGAGTATTCCGGGGATCGCTCATCTTGTGCGCATCACAAAGGAGAGAAATCTATGACTGAAACTTTATTGAAATTTCTGTACGCATTTATTGTAGGAGGGCTTTTATGCGTTATTGCTCAGATTTTGATAGACAAGACAAAGCTGACTCCTGCGAGAATTCTTGTATCCTATGTCGTTGCCGGCGTAATACTGACTGCAGTGGGAGCATATGAGCCGCTTGTGAATTTTGCCGGAAACGGTGCAACTACCCCGCTTACCGGATTCGGATATTCACTTGCCAAAGGGGTAGAGAAGGCAGTCGATGAATTCGGTCTTATCGGCGCTATGACCGGAGGACTTACCGGTGCGGCAGGAGGAATAACTGCCGCTATGCTATTCGGATTTCTTGCGGCTTTGATTTTTAACGGAAAACCGAAGTAAAAAAATTGAAAAATAAACTTTTGGATCGGATTTTCTGATTTTTATCGTGAAACAGAACGACGGTGTGTTGTTTTAACCATATTACCGCATTTTTTGCCTTGTCGTTCAAAAAATTACCTCGGAAATCTGCATAGTCGATTGATTCAGCGATTCCTTAAGGCAATACCGCACAATGCTTGCTGTGCAGCTGCGCCGCCGGATTTTTCATCAGACAATGCAAATTGAGGGGACAAGAGCAACTCTCTGCCGACGAAATTGGTGAAGTATGACGGGAAAGCTGCAAGCAAATGCGTAACAAAGGCGTTAGCCATGCACCCGGCGGTATTGCCTTAAGTAAAATGATGATTGTTATTTTACAAATGGGTAAATAGT
>USPP01000159.1 GCA_900556615.1 uncultured Eubacteriales bacterium | reverse complement strand
GGGAAAATGCCGGGCTTGTTGCTTAACGCAACAGCCCGACTAATTCTCCGATAATGCAGATGTGACAGTAAAACCGGATTTGATAAATCCAATACCAAGAAATCAAAGCATGTATCCCTTAAGACAATACCGCTGAGTTCTGACGGTGCAGATACGCAGTCATATTTTTTCGTAAAACAATACAAATTGAGGAGGCGAGAGCCGACTTCTCTGCCGACGAAATTTGTGAAGTGTGAGAAACAGACAAACAGATATGCCGTCAAAGCGCAAGCCGTGACCCCGGCGGTATTGCCTTAATTCCAAATCGATGCAGAATATTGTACTATACTCATCCGTATTCCTCTTATAAAAGGGTGACCAATGAAAAGCAGAGTTTACTTGTTCGCAGATTGGTCCTTAAAGGGAAATCCCTTGATTCCGTTACCGATGAACAAATTGCTTTTGTTGAACAATGGATTAACAATTTGCCACAGAAAATCTTCAGATACCGTTGCTCTGATTTTATTTTTAAAAGTGTCCTATTTGATATTGCAATTTAGAGCGATATTTTTCGGTATTTCGATCGTTTTCTTCGGTTGACACACCGTAATTTATGTGATATAATTTTATGATAAGCAAAATAAAGCTCGGAGGGAGTGAATTTCGCTTCATCATGAAAGATAACTTTAGAGATAAAATTGCCGATACAGATAATTTTTGGGACATCGAAGGTATGCTCCCCGAAAAGAAGCCTTCCCACCGTTTTTCTCACGACACCTCCACGGTAGAAATAAAACTCTCCGGTGAGGATGATACCGAGCGAGGACAGATAATTCCTCTCGATAACAGACATCCCGGCGGAACGTTCACCGCTTCCGAAAAACAGCAAGAAATCGCGCTTGCCGTGGCGAGAAAAGCGCTCAGGGACGCAGAGATAAAAATCAAAACCGTTTCGGCCGCCGCGTCACAAGACAAAAAAAGCGCTTATGAAGAATGGAAACGTACTGTCGAACAGGAAGAAAAAAGCGATCGTTTATTTTCCCGAGAAGAATACGAAAAAAGCCCTTTATATACCGATGAACCGCTCTTTGAATATTCATCTGAACATAACCCGCTTATCAAAAAGATCACCATCAAAAAATGGCCTGCACGGTATACTTTTTACGAACGCTTTCGTGCGGACGCTTTAAAATATTATCAAAAAAATCCCGTTCCCTGTTCTCATGTCCCGTTTTTTTCCTATACGCCGCAATACTCCCAGCTTTCCGCCGGACAGCTTGAATACTACCTATATTGGAGAAGCTTGGTAAGAAACGGAAATTATCCTACCGCTGATTATGCCTATATTCTGCTCTATATCTACGAAATCATCAATCTTCCCGACGTTATTTCTCCCACCGAAGGAGCAAGGCAGCTCTGCCTTGTATGGCGGGAATACCGAAAAAAATATCCAAAGCTGGATAAAATCATACCGGAGTGGCTCTGCGATTACTGTCTCATCGGCAAAATTGATCCTCCGTCGGAGCTTTATCGGGATTTCATTGATCCTGCGGCGGGAAGCCTGTTTTTACGGGAATACTACGCCGGATATGATTCTTCTTCGCCTTCCCCCTATGCTTCCGCTCTTTTCGCCTGCGGTTCCGATTATAATTACAGAAGCAGCAAATTTATAACGTCGGAAAACCGTGAGCTTTTTGACAAACACATAAGAGGCGCATTTATCTATGCCTTCGGCAAAGCAGAAAAAGAAAATCGGACAATATTCGCACCGGTCGGCAGAAGCTCCATGATGAGCGTCAGCATAACCAGAGACGCCTTTTCAGGAGCGGTATGCGCTTACAATGTGAAGCGGAGAATAGAGCTTGAGTACCTCTCCTGCTCAAGATCGGTTGAACTGCGATTTGCTGTCACCGATATGATAAAATATGCAGAAAATAACGTCCGTTCCATGCTGGGCATACGAAGCCGGTTTCATACACCGAATCTCGCCATGCCATTGAGAAGAGCGGCTGACGAATATTTTGCTTCTTTTAAGAAGAATATGAAAAAAGCGGACGCCGAGCCGCGCCCCGAATACGAGAAGCTATATGAGGCGAGTAAAAGTGAACTTTCCCTTGATTATGCCAAGAGCCTTGAGGAAAAATCCTGGGAGACAACAAGCCTGTTGGTAAGCGATTCCGTTGATTGCGATGAAGCGAATATCCGGCAAGAGCTTTCCGCGGAAAGCAGGATAAATCCGGTGAATAAAATCTCAAATCATGTTTTTCCGCCGGAGAAGCCGCCACAGCCGTCCGGAGCTTCGGAAAACGAATTCATTAAAACTGCGCTTGAGGCGCTTATGAATCAGAATATGAACCGCTTTTCCGAAATTGCCAAAGGTCGGAATCTGCTTCCCGATACGCTCTGTGAAATCATTAACGACACGCTTTATGATGAATTTGGAGATACCGTTGTGTATTCCGAGGGAAACCGATTTGAGATCATTTCCGATTATACGGAGGATATAAAAGAATGGATGAAAAAATAACCGTACCGAAAAGAATTTTAGCGTCCTTAATAAGTTCTGTCTCGGCAGGAGTCGTACCGAGACTCGGAGCGCCCTATATTGCGATCGGCAGAAAGGAAGAGATTGCTGCTCTTCTCTCTGATCTTGAGGCTGTCAGCGACGGCGGCGCGGCAATGCGCTTTATTATCGGTAATTACGGAAGCGGAAAGAGCTTCCTAATACAACTTTTGCGTGGATATGCTATCGAAAGAGGCTTCATTTGTGCCGACTGCGACCTTTCCCCCGAAAGAAGAATCTGCGGCGGAAAAGGAACCGGAATCGCTACTTATCGGGAGCTTATCAGAAATATGTCGTCCAAATCCTCTCCTGAGGGAGGCGCCTTGCAGCAAATCATTTCAAGATGGCTTTCCTCTGTTCAGGGGGAAACAGCGGCATCGGGAATACTGCCCGATTCCCCCGATTTCGGAAAAGAAGTTTCAAAACGGGTATTCTCCCTTTCAAAGGAACTCGAAAACAATGTCGGAGGATTTGATTTTGCATCGGTTATCAATGCATACTACCGCGCAACGGTTTCCGAGGATGAGGAAGCCCAAAGTCAGTGTCTGCGCTGGCTTCGCGGAGAATATACAACCAAAACAGAGGCAAAAAGCGCGCTTGCGGTAGGCTCAATCATAGATGACGATAATTGGTATGACTTTATAAAATTATGGGCGGAGTTTGTAAGAAAAATCGGATACAAGGGATTTGTCGTATTCATCGACGAATGTGTAAACCTATACAAAATAACCAATCGTATCAGCCGCGAAAACAATTATGAAAAAATTCTGTCTATGTTTAACGATACCCTTCAGGGACGCGCTCCGGGACTTTCCGTTATTTGGGGCGGGACGCCGCAATTTCTGGAGGATACAAGGCGAGGACTCTTCAGCTATGAAGCATTGAGGTCTCGACTTATCGACAGCCGTTTTGCCAATAACGGCGAATACCGAAATTTGCTCGGTCCGGTGATACGGTTAAGAAGACTCTCGGACAATGAGCTGTTTGCACTGATTTCAAGAGTAACAAAACTACACGGTATGTATTTCGGCTGGGAACCGCGGGTAAGCGAAAATGAAATGGCTGATTTTTTGCGCGAATGTCTGAAACGCGCAGGCGCTGACATCATGATAACGCCGCGTGAAATCATCAGAGACTATATGTCGGTTCTAAATATTCTTTTTCAGAATCCCGACGCGGAGTTCACTTCCATTGTAGGAAAAAGCTTGACGCTTGAAAATGAAGATAAAAAAACCGATTCAAGCGAATTCTCTCTCGAGGACATTGAGCTGTAACAAAAATTTTCTCCTGTCGCCTTGAAAAATCCATACAAAATAGAAGGACCGACACATGAAGCTTCGTTATCTTGCATTTCTCCTTGCCGCATCGGCAATCCTGCTCCTTGCCTCCGGCGCTTCGCGGGAACGCATCTCTTTATCGCCTCATCCGTTATCAAGCAGTGAAAATACCCCCTCTCCAATTGTTCCTGACAACGATCAGCCGAATACCATGCTGTCGCTTGAAACACTGCCGCCCGAAACCACGGAAAAGCCGGAACCGGAAATCAACACCATAACCATTTCCTTTTTGGGAGACTGTATGCTCGCTACCTATAAAGGAGGCAGAGGTGCCGGCAGCTTCAATCTTTATGCCGAAACAGCAGAGCCTTCTCACTTTTTTGCCGGCGTTTATGATATTCTTTCGTCTGACGATTTCACCGTAGCAAACTGTGAAAATGTCTTCACCGATCAAAACCTGCCCGAAACGCCAAAGGATTACTCCCCTGCTTATTGGTACAGAAGTCCGAAAAAGAACGCTGCTATTTTTACTGCCGGAAGTATTGACATCATCTCTCTTGCAAACAACCACACAAACGATTACGGTAAAACCGGCATGGCGGATACCATCTCAGCGCTGGAAGCCGAAAATCTTATATGGGGAAACACCGGGAATCCGGTAATCATCGAAAAATACGGCCTGAAAATTGCCATTATGATGGTAGGTATGTGGGGAGAGTACCGCACTGCGGCTTTGTCAAATCAAATAGCTGCGCTTGAGAAAGAAACCGACTATCAGATCATCTATTATCACGGAGGAACGGAAAGAAAATATAAACCCGACGAATGGAGAGTCAGAGCCTCAAGAAAGCTTGTTGACAATGGGGCCGACCTTGTGATCGGAAATCATCCTCATGTTCTACAGCCGATGGAAACCTATAACGGGGCGGACATCCTCTATTCGCTCGGAAACTTTATCTTCGGAGGATCCGTCAAGGATGATCGGTTCACGGTTATATATCAAAAAATCCTTACCGTGTGCGAGGGTGAAATCATCGCAGAGGATTATCGTTTGATCCCCGTATATGAGTACGAGGGAGCCAAAAATATACTCTGGCAGCCTGTCCCGATGACGGAGGGAAGCGATGACTATAACTCCGTAATCGCTTTTATGCACGGAAAAGCAGAAACCCCAAGAGGTTGAAAAGCTGTCTCAGCGAAAAATCATGATTACC
>USPP01000158.1 GCA_900556615.1 uncultured Eubacteriales bacterium | reverse complement strand
ATGGTTCCGGAGCCTACGGTTGAGGATACCGTAACCATTCTTCGCGGGTTGAAGGAAAAATATGAGGTTTATCACGGGGTTAAAATTCATGATCAGGCGCTTATTTCAGCTGCCATATTGTCTAATCGGTATATTTCGGATAGATTTCTTCCCGATAAGGCTATTGACCTTGTTGACGAGGCCTGCGCCATGATCAAAACCGAGATGAATTCCATGCCTACTGAAATGGATGAGATTTCAAGAAAGATTATGCAGCTTGAAATTGAGGAAGCGGCGCTTTCAAAGGAAACGGATAAGCTTTCTGCCGAGAGGCTTGCGAAGGTGAGGGAAGAGCTTGCCAATATGCGCGAGCAGTTCAATGCGATGAAAGCAAAGCTTGATCTTGAGAAAAACGCCATCGGAAAAGTGCAGAAGCTTCGCGAGGAGATAGATCGCACCAACGCGGAGATCGAGCGCGCGCAGAATTCCTATGATCTTGCCAAAGCAGCCGAGCTTAAGTACGGAAAGCTTCCTTCCTTAACAAAAGAGCTTGAAGAGGAAGAAGAAAAAGCCGCCAAAGGCAGTAATTCCGCAACGCTTCTTCGCGATACCGTCACGGAGGAGGAAATTGCTAAGATCGTTGCCCGTTGGACAGGTATTCCGATTGCAAAGCTGATGGAGGGAGAGAGAGAAAAGCTTCTTCATCTTGACGATACTCTTCACAGACGCGTTATCGGTCAGAATGAGGCTGTAGAAAAAGTGTGCGACGCAATCCTTCGCTCAAGAGCCGGAATTCAGGATCCCAAAAGACCGATCGGTTCCTTCCTTTTTCTCGGTCCTACCGGAGTCGGAAAAACCGAGCTTGCCAAAGCACTTGCCGAAGCCTTGTTCGACGATGAAAAGAATCTTGTCAGAATAGATATGAGCGAATATATGGAGAAATTCTCTGTTTCCCGTCTTATCGGAGCACCTCCCGGATATGTCGGCTATGACGAGGGCGGTCAGCTCACGGAGGCGGTCAGAAGAAAGCCGTATTCCGTTATTCTTTTTGATGAGATTGAAAAGGCACATCCGGATGTTTTTAACGTCTTGCTTCAGGTTCTTGACGACGGAAGAATTACCGATAGTCAGGGAAGAACGGTTGATTTTAAAAATACCATTTTAATTCTCACCTCCAATCTCGGTTCTGATATTATACTTGAAGGAATCGAAGACAGCGGCGATATATCGGAAGAATCAAGAGAAAAGGTTTCACAGCTTCTTAAGCGCAGCTTCAGACCGGAATTTCTCAACAGGCTTGATGAAATTGTGTTTTATAAACCCCTTACCCGTGAAAATATTTCGGGAATTGTTGATTTGCTTATCGCCGATTTGGCAAAGCGTCTTGAAGACAGACAAATAAAGCTCATCGTTACAGAGGCTGCCAAAGCTTATATTATATCCAATGGTTATGATCCGATTTACGGAGCGCGTCCGCTTAAAAGATTTATACAGTCAAGGATTGAAACGCTTGTTGCAAAAACGATTATTTCATCGGATATTGAGCCTGAATCAACCATAGAGATCGATTATCAAAATGATGCGCTTACAGCGCGAATACAGTAAAGCATGGAGATTCCTCATGAGAAATCTCATAAGGAAGTAAGAAACGGTGTAACCTTGAAAAGAGGCTGCACCGCTTCTTTTCTGCAAAGCGATAATTTTGCAAATTGAGATTTGGGTATCAAAACCCCGCTTCTTGTTACCTCTGTGACTATTATTATCGAAAGATACTTATTATTTTGGGTTGGATTACAAGCAACAAAAAGCCGACGGCAAGTGATTTTTACCTGCCATCGGCTGAAAAGAGTTTCTATTGTTTTTTGTTCCTGCAAACCGGAAGTTTGTGTTTTTTATGAATTTAAGTCTTTTTATAAGCTTTTCCCAAGTTCTTGCTATTACGTTTATATTTTTTAGACGTTTTTTCTTCAAAAGAGTACCTATTAACAATACCAAATAAAGAAATATCAGCAACAGAACACCCTTCGGATAACCCGATCGAATTTTTCATATAGTCAAACAATTCCCAAGAATAGCTCGGTCTTGCTTTTGCATATATTTCAGCTTTTCCGTTAAAACGTGTTGTGTTGTTCATAAAAGTCTTCTTTCCTCCACTAATTCTTTTATTTTCTCACTTTTGTATGCCGACCAGATTTTAATCGCAACGCTGCCCCTTTTGTTGTTCCTAAGTGTTCTCTTCGCTTTTGTTTATCGAAAGAGTAAATTCAACGTCCCTCTTCGTTTAGAAAAGATATGATTTCACAAGAATATAACATCCTAATACGACATATACAACCGGAATGAGGATTGGTTTATGCTGTGCTATAAAATTTCGGAGTCGGGGCAAGCTTGTCAGCATTTTTGCAAGATAACACCATATTGCGATCATGACCGCATACACCACACATATGAGAAGTAACTCCTGCCGTTTATACCCTGCAAAAAGAGGAATGTAAACACCAATGTTATCTGCGCCGTTGGCGATAGAAACAACGGCTACATGAAAAAGCAGTCCTTTTGCCTTGTTAGTTTGCTTATCAGAATCATCAATCTTTTTTGTATTTAGAAACTCTTTGATGCCCAGGACGATAGGAATGAAGCCTATCAAGCCGATATATTGCGTTGGAATAAATTTTAATCCAAACGCACCCAAGCAGCCTATTGCAACCAACAAACCCGTCCCTAAATATTTGCCTGTAATAATTCTGATATTGTCCCTTTTTGAATTGCTCTGTGCAAAGAATATGGCACTTACGAGCAAATCATCTATACTTGTGCTCACATATGTAACAATTCCGGTAATTATATTCCCGATCACTTTACTTTTTTCTCCATCTAAAACGAAAACTAAAAACTTTGCTTTTACAGCAGAATCTCTGACGTTGCAATTTTTTCCTGAAATGCAATATCGTGTTCTACAAAAATCATCGTTGGCTTATATTCAAGCAGCAATTCCTCAATTTGCATTCTCGAAATAACGTCAATAAAGTTCAATGGTTCATCCCATACAAATAAATGAGCCTGTTCGCAGAGACTACGAGCTATCAAAGCTTTTTTCTTTTGACCTTCGCTGAAATCCTTCATATTTTTTTCAAACTGAATTCGCTCAAAGCCCATTTTTCTAAGGATCGCTTTGAACAAGCTCTCGTCTATACCACTTTGTTTCGCATAATCAGCAAGAGAGTCTCTTAAAAAAGATGTATCCTGCGATACATAAGATATTTTAAGATTGCTTCCGATTTCTAAAAAGCCTGAGTGTTTTATGTCCTCTCCGCATACAAGCTTCAGCAATGCGGACTTGCCGCTTCCGTTCTTTCCTTTCACTGCAGCTCTGTCGCCCTGCCTAATCTGAAAGGTTATATCGGAGCAAACAGGAGTATCGTCATAAAAAAGAGAAAGTCCTGCGGCACTTACCAAAACTTCTTTGTGGTAGTGAAGTGTATTTATCAACAAGCTGTCCGATTGCTCTATGTTTTGTAGCAATTTCGATTTATCACTTATCGCAGCCATCATTCTGTTTTCCTGACTTTTGGCTCGTTTCATCAACTTAGCAGATTTGTGTCCGACATAGCCACGGTCGATTTTAGAACCGGAATTAGTTGATCCCATTTTACTCTTTTCTACCTTGTCGGACCACCCAGCTGTTTGCTTTGCCGCTTGCTCTAATCTGTCAATCTCCTTTTTTAGCCTCTCATTTTGGTTTAATTCAAATTCGTCATGAAGCTTCTTGTTTTTCCACCAAGAAGAAAAATTGCCCTGCTGAATTTCAATATTTGCTCGATTTATGGATAAAACGTGGTCTACGCAGCCATCCAATAACGCTCTGTCGTGAGAAACAAGTATAAATCCTTTCTTCCGCCTCAAATATTCGCAGACCTTTCTTCGAGCTTGTGAATCTAAATGGTTCGTTGGTTCATCAATCAGAAGAAAGCTGTTGGGGGAAAGAAATAATGCTGCCAACAGCACCTTTGTTCTTTCGCCGCCCGAAAGCGTTTCAAAGGGGCGATAAAGTGCTTCTGCGTCAACATCAAGCAAAGAAATTTCTTTTAGAAATTCCCAATCCTCTGCAAAAGGACAAATCTCCTGCATGACTTCGATTGCGTATTTTGACATATCGTTTACAGAATACGGAAAATATTTCATTTGGGCATCTTTGCTGATTGTTCCACTGTAAGTGTATTTTCCCATCAGAAGATTGAGAAAGGTGGTTTTTCCTCTTCCGTTTCTTCCGATAAATCCGAGTTTCCAATCGGTATCAATTTGGAAGCTCACATTTTCAAATACATTATCATAGCTGCCTTCGTATGCGAAGGTCAAATTAGATACCGTAATCACTGACATAAATAAATTCCTCCTTTGTCTTTTACATTTTCGTCAGCAAAGTGGGAATTTTTGATGGTTTTATTACTCTATGCAAATAACCATCTTCCCAAACTTTGCATAGAGTAGACCATGTACAATTTCTGTTTCCATAGTTCTCTCGTAAACTCCTGTGATATATAGTGACTCATAAAGGCTTGTATAATAGACCTTTCTCAAAGTGTCAACTTATCAATTGCTTCCTCCCGTGTAGCAACAAAGAACACATCTTTGCCTTTATTGCTTTCATAGATAAAATCTTTCAGCGGTTTGCTTGTGTAGTGTGAATAATCACCGTAAATGGCGATGCGACCACCATAATTTACATATTTTTGCAGAATTTCTCCCGCAATTTCTTTACTTAAGATAAAGAAATCCTCCGTTATCCGTTTCTTGCTGATAATAATATTTTTTGTTCCTAAATCGTATATTGCAGACATAAGTAAATCTAATGCGGATTGCGTATCGGTGATAACAAGCTCATTACTGTTTACAACAGCACAAGCAACACCGTTTTTTTCAACTTTTGATAATTGCATTTTCTTTCTCCTTAAAATTTAAGACAACACCTCATAATGTACGGCTAAATTCTTTGTTGCGTATTTACTTGCATCTTTTCCGTCATACTTCACAAATTTTATCGGCAGAGGAGCCACTCTTGCCTCCT
>USPP01000157.1 GCA_900556615.1 uncultured Eubacteriales bacterium | reverse complement strand
GAAAAGGACGCCGCACTCGAACGACGTTTTCAGCCGCTCCTGATAAAAGAACCCTCTGTTGAGGAAACCGAAAAAATAATCAAAGGTCTGAAAGGAAAATACGAGCTTCATCACGGAATAACAATATCCGATGAAGCAATAACCGCCGCCGTAAAGCTGTCGGTCAGATATATTCCGGACAGATATCTTCCGGATAAAGCCCTTGATATACTCGACGAAGCCGCCTCGGGAAAGCGTATCGATTCAGCCAAAAAGAAAAAAAGGCTCCTTGACCGCGAACAAACGCTCAAGAATACTTCTGCCGAAAAAGAACGGCTTCTTTCGGAAGGAAAGCCGGAAGAAGCCGCCATGCTGAAAATAAAAGAAGCGGAATACAGAAAAAAGCTTATATCAGCCGAAGATACTTCGGAAAAGAAAAAAGAACTCTTTCTCACCTCGGAAGACATTGCACTGACATTATCAAAGCGAACCGGTATTCCCGTATATGAAAACAACAGAGAAAACGCCGTGCTGAAGGATCTTGAAGAACGACTCGGAAAGCGAATATTCGGTCAGGAGGAAGCGATAAGAATCACAGCAAAAACAATCCGACGCGGAAGCCTCGGACTGCGCGATCCCGACCGTCCTCTCGGCAGCTTTATTTTTCTCGGTCCCTCAGGAGTGGGAAAAACCGAGCTTGCAAGGGCGATTTCCTCGGAAGTTTTCGGAAACGAAAGGGAGCTTATTAAGCTTGATATGTCGGAATATTCTGAAAAACACAGCATTGCAAAGCTGATAGGATCTCCGCCGGGATATATCGGATACGGCGAGGAAGGATTTCTGACAGGAAAAATGAAAACACATCCGCGCGCTGTGATCCTCTTTGATGAAATAGAAAAAGCGCATCCCGATATCTTCGGAATTCTTCTTCAAATACTTGACGATGGCTTTCTGACCGATTCAACCGGAAAAAAGTGCGATTTCCGAAATACAGTTATTATTCTGACATCCAATATCGGAGCGGAAGAAGTATCGGAAACGATATGCGGGATGGGCTTTTCCGCCAAGGACACTTCGGAAAACGGTTCTGTACGGGCAAAAGAAAAAGCACGACGTTTTTTCCGTCCCGAATTTATCGGTCGCTTTGACGGAGTTATCGTATTCCAGGAATTATCGGAATATGCAGCCGAAAAAATTGCTGAAAAAGAGATAACAGAATTTATCCGCAAAGCTTCCACTCTTGGCATATCGGTATCTTTTTCCGATAACATTCCCTCTTTTATAGCAAAACAGGCGCTTTCGCGCCGATACGGCGCACGTCCAATAAAAAAATTCATACGGGAAAATATCGAAGACCCCTTTATCTCGATAATCGCTGAGAAAAATACGAAAAACGGCGATTTTCTGTTTTGTGATGAAAAAAACGGTGAAATCCAATGGAAAACCGTAACAAAACCGTCGCTTTTGCATATTATGTGAGTGAAAGATTATTTTTCGGAGGAAATAATATGCGCAGAATGATACCGGGGCCCGGCAAAACCAACAAAATATATCTTGAGGTAGCGTTTGCAGCGTTCGGCCTCGGAATATTTGTGACATTTTTTCTTTCGGCAAGAATACTTGTACTGATAGAAGCGATTTTAATAATAGCGGCAGTGGCACTCTGCCTTCACGACAGATAACTGCTCCGCAGCGGAAGGAGCGTTCATATCTTGAGAATAATCATCTTTAAATCACCGAAATTTCTTTCTCCTTTGCTCAGAGCGTTTTTCGGGCTTACAAAACCCAGAAAAAAAAGCTGAGTTATTTCCCTAATTTAAGGCAATACCGCCGGGTGCACGACTAACGCCTTTATTGCACAGATGCGCCGCCAGATTTTTCATCAGACGATACCAATTGAGGAGACAAGAGTTGGCTCATCTGCCGACGAAATTTGTGAAGGTTGACGGAATAGATGTAAGCATATGCGGAGCAATCATTGTGCGGTATCTCCTTAAAAGCCTTGTGCTTAGGTCGGGCTGTTGCGTTAAGCAACAAGCCCGGCATTTTCCCGGTTTCCCAACCGGAAAGGGAATGTCTGCCCCATATAAAAACATCAATATACTACTGTTTTTATATGGGGTGCAGCTTTACCGCACCAATCATTCGCCAAGTGAATATTCAGTAGACATTAATTTATAAAACCGTTTTTTCCATGTTTAAAATGACTGAGAAAACGGTTTTTCTCATATTTATTGACAAAATACTTGATAAGTTATATAATGGATATATATAATGATAAAATTATAGGAAATTCTCATGGAAAAATCTAATACAGCGGCATTAGCCGTGATATTTGTTCTCCTGACAACAATATGCTTTATTCTCGTTTCCTGCGGTCAGGACAGAAACAAGACTTATGATTCTTCTGACGAATCCTTTCACTCTGAAATTGAAAATGATATCAGAAATTTCATTTATGAATCGGAAAAAGACGAAATAACCATAACCGGCTATTCGGGAATTGAAGCTTCGATAACAATACCATCTGAAATCGACGGTCTTCCTGTAACTGCTATTGCGGAAAACGCTTTTCGCGGTTTTCTTTATCTTGAAAAGGTTATCATTCCCAACAGCGTAAAAACGATTGATTATGCTTTCGTCTCCTGCGAAAGTCTTGAATATGTATTCATCGGAAAGGGAGTAACAAGCATGAATGGAGCTTTCAGAGGCTGCACTTCCCTTAAAACCGTTGCCGGAGGTACAAATGTCGAATATATGGACGAGGCTTTCTTGGGCTGCCGTTCTCTTGTAAGCGGAGCCGTTCCCTCTTCCGCCCGAAGCGCCCTATCCTCCTTTTCCGGCTGCACATCATTAAAGAATGCTTCCATAAAAGACGGTATCGTCTGCCTTGATAAAACCTTTGAGAACTGTACCAATCTTCGTACAATCGCTATCCCTGACAGTGTAACATATCTCGTCTCTGCCTTTTCCGGCTGCACTGCCCTGACGGAAATAGAGGGAGGAAAAAATGTTTCGGTTTATAATACTGCCTTCAAGGGATGCATTCAGCTTGAGGAAATAACGCTCGGAAACAATATTACAGAGCTTATTTCAGCCTTTACCGGATGCTCCTCTCTCAAAAAAATTGAGAACCTTCCCCTGTCCGTTGAAAAATATACTGCCTCCTTCTCCGGATGTAAATCACTCTCTTTCATTATTGTGCCAGCCATAAGAGACGAAGACAGCCTCGCGGCATATTCGCCTGCGGAGGATTTTAATGGCTGTGAATCGGTCTTCACCGTCGAAATATATGCAAATTATGTCGTAAGGGAAGAATTCTGCAAAGCTTTTTCCGGGCTTTTATCGCTGAACGAGCTTACTCTTCCTCAAGAAACGGCGGAAGCCTTGCTACGGGTTTCCTATTCCTTTACAGATGCAGTATATGAAGGAAACGACAAAAAGGTAGCTTCGGCACTGAAAGCAAGCAAGAAAGCCGGTACGGTTCGTGTTACCGATGATTACGCCGTAATCGGAGGAACAAGTTATTCTCATATATACGGCGGCGACGTATACGAAATCGACGCTGCGGCGGAAGCCGAAAGCATCTCCGTAAGAGACTTCAAGCCTTTTGAACTGAAATCCTATTGGTGCGGCTATCCCACCGGCGGAAACCGGAAAACCGAAACGGTTGCTGTTGAGCGAACCTATTCTTTCTATCTTCGTACCACAGGGAAAAACACCGGCACGCTTCCCTCTGCGATTACGATCAACGGGATAAGCTGTGTTGTAGGCGAATAGGAATATCTTGTCGGCAAAACAATTGACAAAAATATCGCTTCAGAGTCTGTACAAAATCAAATCGGAGCTTTGTCCTAAAACTCGTTTAGGAGCTTTTTGAAAAAAGCATCCTAAAAAAACCGTAAAAACGGAACTGTTTCAAATTGAAGTTTTTGACTTTAACCCTATACAAAAGAAACAAAAACCAAAATCAATCGATTGAATTTGACCTTGGTTTTTGTTATGGCCGCACATGGCGTTCACAAGTTGTTAATGCTATAAAAAGGAGTCCTGCAAAATACTTTGTCTTCAGTCCGGACACATTGCTTTCCATTATCCGACGCTAACGAATCCCGTAAATATTCTATAATGAAATTAACCCGTATCCGATGCAGTACCGCATCGGATACGGGTTAATTTGTATGAAAGATATCTGACCTCAAAAAATATTACACTGCTGTCAAAATAGCCAAGCCTCAGAATTTAAGGCAACACCGCCGGGTGCACGGTTAATGCCTTTGCGCGCATATGCTTGCATCTTTTCCGTCAACCTTCACAGATTTCGTCGGCAGAGAAGTCACTCTTGCCTCCTCAATTGGCATTGTCTGACGAAAAATCCGACGGCGTAACTGTACAATAATCATTGTACGATATTGCCTTAATATTGTTCAACATCCTGAAGCGCATCATAGCCTTCTTCTCCTGTGCGTACCTTCACAACATTTTCAACATTGTATACAAATATTTTGCCGTCTCCGATATGACCGGTATAGAGAACCTTTTTCGCAGTTTCAATAACCTCGCGTACCGGAACCTTGCTTACGACAATGTCAACCTGCACCTTAGGAAGCAGACTCGGTTCTACCTCGACACCGCGATAATATTCCGGTTTCCCTTTCTGTACACCGCATCCCATAACATGAGAAACCGTCATACCGGTAATACCGATTCCTATCATCGCATTTTTGAGATTCTCAAGCATGCGTTCCTTGCAGACAATTTCTATCTTCGTCATCTTTGCGCCGGAAGCTGTATCGGACGCAGCGAAATCGGGAACCGTCTTCACTTCGACGGCTTCAGCGGGAGGAACCGTTCCGGTAACGGCGACCGCTTCATAGGCATATCCAAGCGTAGGATCCACAGCGGGAATAAAATCCGCATAGGCAGAGGGAAGACCGTGCTCGGTAATATCAAGTCCCGTAATCTCCTCCTCAGGCGTAACTCTGAGTCCGTGGAATTTCTTGATCAGTAAGAAAGTTGCCGTCATTGTCACAACGGTCCATGCCGCGATGCAGAACATTCCGAGAAGCTG
>USPP01000156.1 GCA_900556615.1 uncultured Eubacteriales bacterium | reverse complement strand
TGGCGTGCTTTCGTAGTTCCGCGAAGCGGTACTACTACAGGCCGTTCTTTGCACGAGCAAAGAATGCCGAAAGACCGTTCTTTCGACTCTTTCAAGAGTCAACAACATTATAATGCCGAAAAACCGTTCTCTCGATTCTTTCAAGAGTCCGCTAAATTATTATTTATGTAAGCTTTGATGAAGATTTACAACATCATGAGAAGTTTTTATAACAACACTGTTAAGCGAGAACGCGGGGCGCGCCCCGCGTTCTCCCAATTATTTGTACATTGGACCGTAAGCAGCGCAGGCTCTGAAATCCTGTCCTTCCTTATCCATTCCGAAAGCATTCCAGCAGGCGGGACGGAATATCTTGTCTGCCGGTATATTGTGGAGAGAAACCGGAATACGGAGCATAGAACAAAGAGTAATCAGATCAGCTCCGATATGACCGTAAGAGATTGCACCGTGATTAGCACCCCAATTGTTCATGACGTCATAAGCGGAAGCGAAGGGACTTCCCGGTTTGCCATTGCAGCGAGGAGCGAACCATGTGCAAGGCCATGTATAATCGGTACGTTTCCAAAGAATATGTGAAATTTCGTCAGGAAGCTTGACAGTCCAGCCTTCTGCGATTTGAAGCGTAGGTCCCAACCCTTTGACAAGATTCAGTCTGATCATAGTAGCCGGCATTTCGGCGCGGGTAAGGAATCGGGAGGAATAGCCGCCGCCCCTGAAATAGCCGTTGTCAGCGGCGCACCACTCGGTAGCCTTCAGCATCCTGTCAATATCCGATTCGGTGACATCATACCACGGCTTGATAACGGGTTTTCCGTTTTCATCGGTAACTTCTCCGCAGGCGTCAAGACAACATGCTCCGGAATTAATAAGATGAATGAATCCGCCGGCTTCCTTTGCCTTGCCCTCAATTTCATATCCGGTTACGCGCTTTACCGCTTCACCGCTCCAGAAGGTGCGAACGTCGGCGAACATCTGGGCGCGGTTGGTGAGGAGCTTCATAAGAAGCATTGAAATGCCGTTCAGAGTATCGTTTTCAGTAGCTAAAATATACGGCTCTCTTGCTCCGTTCCAGTCAAAGGAGGTATTGCAGAGCGCTTCTCCGAAATCACAGTTGGGATAAAAGTCTGTCCACTGTCTTTGTCCCTGGAAGCCTGCTGCAATAGCATTATGTCCCACTTTTTCTTCTTCACAGCCCTCGGGAAGGTTCTTGTTTCCGTTCATAAGATCCTTGATGATGACCATCATCTTGACGGTAAATTCCCAATCCTTTTCCTTTTGCTCCGGAGTTTTACGGACAAATTCCGGGTTTTTGTCAAAGCCTTCGGGACAATGCTCTTTTGTCCATTTGAGTGCTTTTCGGAATTCGGCTTCGTCATAGATCCCCTCAGTCATCCGTCTGATAATCTCTACCTCGTCAACAGATTCGACACGCATTCCAAGATACTCCTCCATGAATTCGGGGCTTATAGAGGATCCGCCGATTCCCATGCAGACAGAACCGATCTGCAGATAAGATTTTCCCCGCATGGTGGCGGCGGCGACCGCCGCACGGGCAAAGCGGAGAATTTTTTCTTTCACATCATCGGGAATCACGGTATCGTCGGCATTCTGTACGTCATGACCGTAGATTCCGAAAGCCGGCAGTCCTTTCTGAGCGTGAGTGGCAAGAACGGAGGCAAGATAAACAGCTCCGGGACGCTCGGTTGCATTGAATCCCCAAACGCCTTTGATCGTCATGGGGTCCATATCCATTGTTTCTGCTCCGTAGCACCAGCAAGGGGTTACCGAAAGAGTGACGGAGACGCCTTCTCTTTTGAACTGTTCGGCACAGGCAGCCGCTTCTGCGACTCTGCCTATTGAGGTGTCGGAAATAATAACCTTTACCGGATCGCCGTTTGAGTAACGGAGATTTTCCTCGATAAGCGCCTTTGCAGCCTTTGCCATCCCCATCGTCTGCTCTTCAAGGGATTCTCTGACCTTGAGCGGGCCACGTCTGCCATCGATGATCGGTCGTATACCGATTACAGGATAATCTCCTATCAATCTGTTTTCTGCCATATTGTTATATCCTCCTTATGGATTAAAATTCAGAATATTTTCTGTATATAACCATTATACTATTGCATTTTGATATTTACTTGTGATATAATTAACTAAAAGTATAATGATATTCAGATTTATTTCTTCCGGACCGAAAATAAGGGGGAATTTGATGAAATACGGCGATCTTTTGGAGATTAAAGAAAGAGGAACACCCGATTTTCCAATAGAGCTTTATCGTATCGACAGCGACCATTCAAGATACATAATGCCGTTTCATTGGCATTCTGACTTTGAAATCATTCGCGTAGAGGAAGGCGAATTTACGGTTATTGTCGGAGAGGAAGAATATAAAGCTCTTCCGGGAGATGTTTTGCTTATAAATTCCGGTATCATACACGGAGGAATGCCGAAGGACAGCGTATATCAGTGTGTGGTTTTTGATACTTCTGTTCTGCTCGGAAAAAACAGCTCCGCAAACGATATAAAAACGATACTCAGATCGGGCTGTTTTCAAAAGGGAAGCTATTTTCCGAAAGACTCCGGAAAAATACCGAGATATACCGATATGCTTATCACGGCTCTTCAGCGCAAGGACGAGGGATACAGACTTTTTACCATGGGAGCTTTGTTTCTTCTTTTCGGGGAGATTTTATCGGGAGAGTTTGTCGGTGAAGCTACTTCAAACGGGGAGTATGCAGGTGATTTCAAAATGAAAGCGGTCCTGAGCTGGATAGAGGAAAACTATCATGAGACGGTTACCCTGGGGCAGCTTGCCGAAATTGCCGGAATGAATCCAGGCTATTTCTGTGAATTTTTTAAAAAGTATACAAGGCGAAGTCCAATCGATTATCTCAATATGTATCGCATTGACAGCGCCTGCCGCCTATTTTGTGTAAGCGGCTGTTCCGTTACCGAAGCTGCCTTTTCCTGCGGTTTTAACGACCTCAGCTATTTTGTGAAAACCTTTAAAAAATACAAGGGAGTCACGCCGAAGGCATACAGAAACGAGTATTTCAGAACAAAACAAAGTGACGGAGCAAAAAGAGAAAAGCTTCCGCCCGGAGACGCGGTACGGTAACACCGTTTGATTTTCCTGTATTTTAAGGCGATCTCTGTGAAGAGATCTGTTAAGGCAATACCGCCGAGCTTACGGTCTGCACCTTGACGGCAAGCTGCTTGTCCCTTTTCCGTCTACTTCTCAAATTTTGTCGGCAGAAGAGTCACTCTTGCCTCCTCAAGTGGTATCGTCTGACGAAAAGTAGGATTGCGCAGCTGCACCGTCAGAACCCGACGGTATTGCCTGAATCGGTGAGTCGGAGATTTTTTATACTATCATGGTTATAATAGTAAAAAACCGATCGGAAAGCATTTTTCGGTTTTTACAAATTTTTCCGAACTTTACGGAAGTGCAAGATTTCCCGTTCATAAAATATTTACAAAACAATCCGAACACTCGTTTGCAAACGACATAAATATGTGGTATGATATATATGTATAATCAGCTCGGAAGAGATCGATAGGAAAGGACGGCAGAAAATGAGAGCGTCGCAATATAACGAAAAGGAAAAAGCTATATTCGACTATATAAGCGAAACGATACGTACTGAGGGATATGCTCCGTCGGTACGGGATATACAGAATGCAATCGGAATAAAAAGTACCTCTACCGTTCATGCATATCTTAACCGCCTTGCGGAAAAAGGAATGATACAAAAGGAGACGGGAAAGAGCCGTACGCTTCATACCGAAACGTCAAGAGAGCCGCACAGAACGGTGAGAGTTCCTCTTCTCGGATGTGTAAGGGCAGGTATGCCGATTCTTGCCGTCGAGAATTATGAGGGCTACATAGATTATCCTCTTATGAATCGGTCCTATCCGGCAAACGAGCTTTTTGCACTGCGGGTTAGAGGTGAAAGCATGATAGAGGCGGGAATCCTTGACGGAGATATTATTGTTGTAAGAAAGGAAAACTACGCTGAAAACGGCGATATTGTCGTAGCGCTTGTTGAGGACAGTGCAACCGTCAAGACCTTCTATAAAGAGAACGGACACTTCAGACTTCAGCCGGAAAACCCTGATATGAAGCCCATCATTGTCGATGAAGTCTATATTCTCGGAAAGGTAGTCGCAAATCTGCGTTTTTATTGACACAGGGGTGAATTTTATGCAGTATCTAACCGAAACGCGGTTTCGTAAAAGAGCCGCTCTCATTGCGCTGGTAGCTTGTACCGTACTTCAGATTTTGAGTATTGTCATAAGATATGTTTATCAGTATTCGATAAGCGGAAATATCAGTTACGGTACATGGGGAAATGTGATAAGCATAGCTGCGGAATTTATCGGTTATATTTCGGTGTTTTCCGGTTATGCAGTCATAACATATCTGGTTTTTCTCTACGGTCTGAGGGGCGGAGGAGAGTGGACAATAGCACTGATCGCCGGATATGGGCTTGTGTATTTTCTTGTGTTCTTTATCGGGGACTATCTTTTTGGTATGATTGCCTCTGCGTTGGTTGCTGCACTGCTTGCCACGGTGTTTCTTATTTGGACAAAGGGCTGCAGGGGAATATCGGTGCTGATCTTTGCGACAATGCTGATTCCCTATATTGGTGCTTTATTGATTCTTTTCTCAACGACGGTTGTCAGCACGGAGGTGCTCCTGACAAATATTATTTACGGTTTTCTGAATCTCGGCACCGATTTTCTTATTGTGATTATAGTCGCAAGAATTGCGGACTTCTTCCGCAAAAAAGCAATACAAAAAGGAGAGGGTTCTGCTGATATTTCCATCGGCGGGAAGCTTCTTCCTCACGGAAATCCCGTTCTGCGCGCTTTTCTTACCGCGGATATTGTATATGCGGTTATTGCTGTTGTGAGCTCCGTGACAGAAACGGTGAATCTTTTAACGGAGTACGGAGCGCCGGTTAATGCAGGCGAATGGCTTACCTTGCTCTCGCCCTATCTTACCCTTGCCGTTTATTTTGTTGTCGGTTATGCGGTTATGGTATTTATCGCGGCAAGG
>USPP01000155.1 GCA_900556615.1 uncultured Eubacteriales bacterium | reverse complement strand
CGGCGTAAAGCCGGTCGCCGCTGCTGATACAGTCGGGCAGAGCGATGTATCCGATTCTTTCGCCGGGGAGCGACAGAGATTTGGAATAGGAATAGCAGATTACCGTGTCGGGATAGATATCGGGAATATACGGAACCTCTGCGCCGTAAGTGATTTCCCGGTAAGGCTCGTCCGCGACGATATAGATCGCGTGACCGTATTCGCGCGATTTTGCTCTCAGCAAAACAGAAAGACGGGAGAGTGTCTCCCTTGAGAGCACTGCTCCGGAGGGATTGTTCGGAGAATTAATAATAAGAATGCAGGTGTCCGGCGTTATCATAGGCTCAAGGGCGTCAAAGTTAATTCCAAAGCTTTCGGTATCGGGCGGCACAGCTCTGAAGCTTGCGCCTGCTCCCTCAGCAAAAATCTTATATTCCGGAAAGAATGGTGCAATGGCAAGAATTTCATCCTTCGGTGAAGATACGATCGCGCGGAAGGCGATACAGAGCGAGGCTGCCGCGCCGCAGGTCATATAGATTCTGTCGGCATTAATTTCGGCGCCGAAACGTTTTTTCATGCTTTCCGAGATTGCCCTTCTTGTTTCGGGCGCTCCCTGTGCCGAGGTGTAGCCGTGGACGGCGCAAGGCTCCTCGTTTGCGAGTATATGGATCGCCGCTTCCGTCATCTCGGCGGGAGGAGGGGTTGAGGGATTTCCAAGGCTGAAATCATACACATTTTCTGCCCCTACTCTTTTTGCCGCTTCTTTACCGTATTCAAAAAGCTCCCGTATGGAAGAACGGCGGCTTCCGAGCTCATACATTTTTTCCGATATCATTTTCTGTACCCGATTATTTTATAAAGGCTATCCTTTCGTTTGGTTTTCGTTTAAGCCGAGCGGCGGAACATACTTACAGAATGGTTTCCATTCCTATTTTTTGCGGCTTAAGACCGCATTTTTCATAGAATTTTATGGCGTCTCCGTTCAATGCCCAAACGTTCAGCGTCAGATTGTAGCATCCGATTTCTTTGGCATAATGCATAACAAAGTCATAAAGTGTCTTTCCGATATGTCTGCCTCTTACCGTCTCATCAACGCAAAGATCATCAATATAAAGGGTTTTTATATCCGCCATCAGCTTATCGCCTGTAATCTGCTTTATGATACAAAATACATATCCCTGTATATAACCGTTTTCATCGGTGCAGACGAATACGGGAGTGCTGTTATCGGCAAGGATCGTTTCCAATTCTGCTTTGCCGTATTTTGTTGCGGGACCTTTAAAAAGATCCGGACGTCCGTTGTGGTGTACCATGTTGACCTGAATAAGAAGCTCAAGAAGTCTCGGAATGTCTTTTCTTTCAGCTTTTCTTACGTTATTCATTTTCGTTTCCCTTTTCAGCTATTGCATTTCCGTGTGAAGCTTGTTTTCTCGCTTAATATATTTTATTATACATCTCCCGTTTTCTCTTGTCAACAGAACGGTTCTTAAAAAGCAAACAAATACAAAAATCGGCAGAGCAACGGTTAACTCTGCCGATTTTTGTATAGCGGTTGTAAGGAAGTCCATAACGATAATGTCTGCCGTTGCTGCAGAGCCGGGAAATTCGGGAAAATCAACACTCTTAGGGAATCACTGAATCAATCTGCCGGAAAGCTCCGTTGACGATTTATTAGTGATTCCTTATAATCTGCCGCTTACCGTATAAAGCTTTATTCCGCCGGAATCAGCGGTTTTGCTTTCTGCGATCGGTCTTTTCGGAGAGAGACGCCGAATTGCGGACATATTTACGGCTCATGATCTTTCTCTCCTGTTTTTCCGGTTTTCTCTATGATTTTATTCAGCTTATCAAACAGCAGACACCCAACGAAAATCAATGCAAACAACGCGAGACCGACAAGTATGTATTCGCCGTAAGGAATTATCAGAAGACAAAGCGCTGTTATTGACACGCAAATAAACAAAAAGATTGATTTTAAAAAAATGTAAAACATATAATACCTTCCTTTCGGTGAATCGTGAATGGGACGACCAAAACGGAGCTTTTGCTTTATTGTGAATACACTTAAGGAATCGCTGAATAAAGCTGTATAGTCGATTTATTCAGCGATTCCTTAAGGCAATACTGCACAATGATTGTTGTACAGATGCAAGCAAATACGCAACAAAGGCGTTAGCCGTGCGCCCGGCAGTGTTGCCTTAAAACCGGTCATTACAGATCCGGCATCATCGGTCGATAAGCAAACATCAGACGATTGTTATTGAAAGGTTAATATCGGTATTATTCTCCCAACCGGACGCTTTCGGCAATATTTTCCGGGCTGCAGACACCGTTACGATTCAGCGTCTTTTATTTCTGTATTTCTGTCTTTCGGTTGATGTCCGAATCTGTTCCGTTATATTCGCTGTGAGGGAATTTAAGAGCTTTCGAAATCTCTTCTATTTGATGATTCAGACGGTTCAGCTCGTTTTCGTTCTGTAAAACGCGTTCAAGAAGCGTATTCAATTTGTTAATAATCAGATACCCTGAAAATATTGCAAAAAACAAAAGAAGAACAGCAAGGATTATGTAATTGATTGGGGATGGAATAACAAACAACAAAATGATAACTGTCATTGCGGCAATCATAAATAATCCCACAGCTGTTGAAAGTATATCGCGCATAATTATACCTCAATCTTTTTGAAGTCTGATATCGGGAAAAAACAAAGGTGTTTCCTCCTGACAAAAATTCAGTCTGTTAATCAATCTTTGTCTGTATTTTATCGGAAATGTCAAGCTTTTCAGAGATTTTGTTCAGCTTAGTCTGGGTATAATAGTTTTTTTCGGTTAAAAAGTTCTTTATCTCTCTGAATTCTTTTTCGCTTTGTCTGATGCAATAGTTGATTTTTGCATTCAAAATATATGCGATGATCAGAAAAATACCGGTTATTATGATAAAGTTAGGATATATCCATACAAGATCCCGCCTTTGATATCCACATAAAAAACGATATAATATGGCTAAAAGTATCGTAATCCCGGCGATGATTGCCGGAATGACAATCGGAATGCGAAATTTTGAGTCTGTATTTCGGTTAAGGTTCATATTGTATATACTCCGGATAAATTATTGTTCTTCTGTCATGTCCGGACGACAGGTCAAAGCCGATGCTGCGCCGTCTGGTGATAGGATTGATTTGGTTCTTAAATAATCGGAATCGGATTGCAGGGAACAAAGTGCCGTGCCGTTCTGCACATTGGTGTTGTCATCCGCCGAATAGATCCGGACGGTACGGTGTTCGGCGTCGGTATACTCTGTATAACGGAAGCCGTACTGATTATTGATCTTTACGATCTCAGCCGGTTTGTCATAAGAACCTGCCGAAGAGGATAAACAGACGGAAAAAACGATAATAAAAGTGGCTGCTAAAGAAATTTTTTATTAAAATATCCTCTAAATTTTATTTCTGTTGTTATTATAGCATAGGACTTGAGAAATGTCAAGATTTCCCTTGGCAATAATACCAAAATTCAGTGATGCTCTTTTCTGCTTTTTTGTAATATCTGTTCGGTCTATGGGAAATGAAAAAATATGCGGAAGCTATTGAAAATCAGTGGAATCGGTGATATAATATTTTAATATGGTAAAGTATCTCAAATGTTATATTTTGCAAAACCAATCACTGTGGAGGAGTCAATGAGCGGACTGGATGAAGCAAGAAAGATTATAAATGAAACCGATAAGGAGATGGCGGAGCTGTTTATAAAAAGAATGTCCGCCTCTGCGGAGATTGCCGCATACAAAAGGCAGCACGGACTCCCTGTTACCGACGCCGACAGAGAGCGTGAGGTTGTCAGTCGCAACTCCGAATACATTTCCGACCGCGTTCTGCGGGAATACTATGTGAGCTTTATAAATGACGTTATGCGTATTTCAAGAGCGTATCAAACAAGATTGCTTGACGGGATGAGAATTGCATACAGCGGTACGAAGGGAGCCTTTGCGCACATTGCCGCCGGGAAAATATTCTCATACGGTATAAGGATCCCGTTCGGAAGCTTCAGAGAAGCTTATGATGCCGTTGTGAACGGTGACTGTGACTGTGCTGTTCTTCCTCTTGAAAACAGCTATGCGGGAGAGGTCGGACAAGTGATAGATATGCTTTTTTCCGGCACGCTTTATATTAACGGGGTGTACGATCTTCCCGTGGAGCATGATCTTGTGGCTGTTCCCGGCACTGATAAAAGCCATATTAAGACGGTGGTCAGCCATCCGCAGGCGCTCAGTCAATGCGCGGAGTATATAAGGAAAAACGGCTTTACACAGATACAGTATGAAAATACCGCGATGGCAGCGGAGTATATAGCAAAGAAGAACGATCCGACCTGCGCTGCGATATGCAGCAAGGAGTGCGCCGAGATTTTCGGGCTTTCAGTGCTTGAACGACATATCAACGAGAGCAGAAGCAATACCACCCGTTTTGGGGTTTTTACAAGATCAAAGTGCCGTATTTCCGATAATGCCGATGATCCTGACGGCAGGTTTATCCTGATGTTTACAGTGCGAAATCAGGCCGGTTCTCTTGCGGAAGCGATCAACATTATCGGACGTCACGGATATAATATGAGCACGCTCAGAAGCAGACCGATGAAAGAGCTTATGTGGAACTATTATTTCTATGTCGAGTGCGAAGGAGTACCGGACAGAGAGAGCGGAGACGCGATGCTGGAGGAGCTGTCCTGCTGCTGCGACAGACTAAAGCTTGCCGGCGCGTACCGCTCGGTTTCTCTCGGATAAGAGGAGGCGGATATATGACAACTTTAACGGTAAATCTGAAGGAAAACAGCTATAACATATACATCGGAAAAAAGCTTCTCGGTATTGCCGCAGATTTTTTCAGTCTCGGAAGACGGGTACTGATCGTTACCGACGCAGGTGTTCCCGCGGAATATGCAAAAGCTCTGGCGGGACAGTGCAGAGAGCCTTATATTGTCACGGTGAAGCCCGGAGAGGGTTCTAAGACGATAGCGGTTTTTGAAAGTCTCTGCCGTGAAATGATGAAAAACGGTTTTACCCGAAAGGACTGTGTCTGTGCGGTGGGCGGAGGAGTTGTCGGAGATCTTGCC
>USPP01000154.1 GCA_900556615.1 uncultured Eubacteriales bacterium | reverse complement strand
CAACCGTAACGGTCTTTCCCGCGAACATATCGGGAGTCTGATAAAGCTCTTTGACAGTTATGCGTTTCATATTGATTTTCCTCTGTAAAAATATATTATTATCCTGCTAAAAAACAACCGCAATCAGTAGAATTTCCAACAGGCATCACTGCTATTCAATCCGATTTTCATCTTAAACGGCTTCCTTTTCCGGCGGTATTCGAAGCGGTGCGCTTTACGGCTTTTCCGCCGTTCTTTTTTCTCACCGAGCAGCCAAACGGCGCAAGCTTCCTGCCGAGGGCATAATAATCGCCGTGAGCGAACGCTGCGAGTCCGGCGTTTTCAAGATGAAGCTTTCCATTCCTGTCGATAAGTGCGCTGTCAATATGGGCGGCGACAATCTCTGCCAGAAACATATCGTGCGTACCGAGCGGAATAACGTTTTTCACAACGCATTCAAGATTAACCGGCGACTCCGCGATAAGCGGCGCCCTCACCTTTGCCGCGCCCTGCATGGTTAAACCGCATTTCGAAAACTTATCGACCTTCGCTCCCGTATATATACCACAGTAATCGGCTTTTTCCACCAAAGACTCGGAAGTCAGGTTTATAACAAATTCGCCTGTTTCTTTTATGATAGCATAAGAATGCCGGCAGGGACGCACCGAAATGTAGGTCATCGGCGGTTTGGTATTGACAGTTCCCGTCCATGCGACGGTGATAATATTAGCCTTTTGGGAATCACCGCAGGTCACCATGACAGGAGGAACAGGAGACGTGAGAACGGTTCCCTTCCATACCGTCTTTTCCATTTAATCTCTTTCCTTTTCACATTCGGTTTTTTCAAGCGGCATAAACATATTTACTCTGGTTTCGTGTCTGCCGCCCTCAAATTCCGCCGAAAGAAAGGCATCAAGGATATCGAGCGCAAGCCCGTTTCCGGTCGTAAGCGCGCCCATGCAGATAACATTCGCGTTATTATGCATTCTGGTAAAACGGGCGGAATAGGTGTCTGCACAAAGCGCGGCTCTTATCCCGTGATGCTTATTCGCCGCCATACTCATACCGATACCGGTACTGCAAAGCAAAATACCGAGCTCCGCCGCTCCCGACTGTATTGCCTCACATACCGCGTGAGCATACACCGGATAATTCACCGATTCGGGACCGTTTGTGCCAAAATCGATGTATTCTATTCCGAGATCGTCAAGATGCTTTTTTACAAGATCCTTCAGGAGATAAGCTCCGTGGTCGCAGCCGATTGCTATTTTTCTTGCTGTATTCATGTTTTATACCTTTCTTATATCTGTATATTTCAAGATAAATGCTGTCTGTTCCGTTCCGCCGATGACGGACGGAGATAGGACGGCATGAGATTGATATCGGAACAGTCCTCCGCAGTTCCCGCCTCATAAGCGTCAAGCGCGCAGAGAGCAACCGAAAACGCACTTTGATATCGGAGAAGCTCCGGCGTCGGGAGTATATTCTTTATACCCGCGCAGGCATCCCGTATGACAGAATATCCGCCTCCGCAAAAATATATCGGTTCGTCATACTCGAAAAGCTCTTCGGAAAGCTCCGCCGATGATATGACGCGATCGGGAGCGAGCCTTGTTACCGTACAGTTTGCCACCCGAAATAAAGCATTATAAAGCTGTGAGCGCCTTGCGTCCATTACAGGACAGATGATTCCGTGAAAGCCGAGAAAATTATATGCCATCGCAAGAAGCGCTGACACCCCGATGCAGGGCTTATTTCTTCCGAAAGCAAGTCCTTTTACCGTCGCCGCTCCGATTCTCACCCCCGTAAAGGAGCCGGGGCCTTCGGAACAGGCAAAAATATCGATATCGTCATAAGACAGTCCCGTACCGCGCATAAGCCCTTCAATCGCAGGAAGAAGCGTTTCACTGTGATTGAGACGGGTATTGATTACCGTTTCCGCCAGCAGCTTTTTTCCGTCCGCTATTGCCGCGGCGGCTGTAATTTCAGTAGAATCAAGAGCAAGTGTTATCATTTTTCAGACATACCTTTCCTGCTATAAACAGATTATCCCCCGAGAGAAGAGGTCTCAATCTCCGATATCTCAATTATGCGGCTGTTCTCTCCTGTTTTAAGAAGACTCAGCTTGTAGTATCTGTCGGGTAACGCGAAGGGAATTTTTTCAGACCATTCCACCGCCTTCATACAGTCCTCGTAATCGTAAAATCCAATCGAATAAAGATCGTCCTCGCTCTCTATTCTGTACATATCAAAATGGCAAAGGCGTCTTCCTTCCCCGACATACTCATTTACAACGGTATAGGTCGGGCTGCAAACCGCCGCGCCCGGCGCAATACAGGAAGCAAGCCCACGAACAAAAGCGGTTTTTCCCGCTCCGAGATCGCCGTACATGGCAATAAAAGCATTGTATTCTTTCATTGAAAGCAGGTACTCTCCGAAGCTTCTTCCGATTCTCTCTGTATCCTCTGCGGAATCCGATTCAGTTGTAAAAGGAAGCTCTGTCATAGCTGATCTCCCGCAAAAGCATAATAAATATTAAGGTATCGAAATATCAATCTGAATGGAGACTTGGTTCTCAGGACAGATCGATTTCGGCACTGAAGAAATCCTTTTCTTTTTATAATATCACATTTTTATCGGTTTGAAAAGGTTTTTTTAAAAAAAAGACAAATATTCCTGCAAAACCGGATTTAAGGCAATACCGCACAATGCCTGTTGCGCAGATATGCCGCCGCATTTTTTGTCAGACGATACAAATTGAGAAGACAAGAGTGGCTTCTCTGCCGACGGAATTTGTGAAGGTTGACGGAATAGATGCAAGCATATGCGCAGCAAAGACATTAGCCGTGCACCCGGCGGTATTGTCCAAAAATTATCCGTCCGCGGTTAAGGGCAGCGCTTTGCTGCTTTCCGGGACGGATAAAAAGTTATTCACAAAGATACTGCGTAGCCTTAAAGATTGGCGTTTTATTCCGGTGATACCGCCGAAAACGAAAAAATATACTCTTCCCGCCGCGAAATCAAAAAGCTTAGGCGCTGCTTCATCTATAAGTCTGCAACAGGCTTATATACCCGGAAAGCGCTAAAGCATTTAACGATGATAATACTATGCCGATAACACCGAGTATAAATCCTGCCGTACCTATCTATACCGGTAGGCAAGCCTTTTTCGGAAAGCTTTTGTTTTTCTTTGATAGACACAACAAGTCCTATAATCGATATCGCAAGTGAAACTGCCGCTAAATTGACCGATATTATTGCAATCGCTGTACCGCATATTCCAAGCACCAGCCCTGTACTCGCATTTTTTTCTTGATTCTCGTTCATAATATTTTCCTCCTTTAAAGATAATCATGCAGTCCGCGTCGCCACTATCCGGCCGGAAACCGAGATTTTTTATCTGACTGAAGATAACGTATTTTGCAGGACTCCGTTCCGTCCTCCGCTTAAGGGTTTACACCTTTAAGAATTCCTTTAAAAGTTTTTTGATTTTTTCAGAGTGCTTTTTGAAAAAGTACTCTGAATGGGGTTTGGACCAAAGCCAGAACTTGATTTGCCTACCCCTAAGGCAATACCGCACAATGCTTGTTGCGCAGATATGCCGCCGCATTTTTTGTCAGACAATACAAATTGAGAAAGCAAGAGCAACTCCTCTGCCGACGGAATTTGTGAAGGTTGACGGAATAGATGCAAGCATATGCGCAATAAAGGCGTTAGCCGTGTCCCCGGCGGTATTGCCTTAACTTATGCCTATCGTTTCATTGTTTCATTCATCCCCCGAATAACAGAACAGTTTCTTTCGGTTATGAATCTCAAAATCCAAACCGACTCTGCTTAAAATGCTCTTTTTTGCTCAATGTAACACATTGTTACCATAATGTCAATAAGAATTTTAAATTAAGGATTTATTTCAGCTGTTATGATAGGTCTAAGGGAAATCAGAAGAAAAAAAGGCTACAGTCAGCTTAAGGTAGCAATGGAACTCAACATCAGCAGAGAAGCATTGTCTTATTATGAAAACGGAAAACGAAGCCCCGACATACAAATGCTGAACCTCATGTCAAAGTATTTTGATGTATCGATCGACTATTTGATAAACGGAAAGGAATTTGTTCCGAAATATAAAAAAGACTGAACAAGTGAGGCTTGCAGTACTTCTACTGCCGTTTTTTTGCAAAAACACAGAAATTCGTATTGTTTTTTTTTCAGAAATGATATATAATAAAAACAGTTCTGTAAATTATCCCCTTCTTCCCGGCGGTATTGCCTTAAGAAAAGCGAACAGAAGCTTTGCAGTCGAAAAAGTCTCTCTGACGCTGTTTTCGGCATTCCGAAGCCAATCGGACTTCTGACGCCTCGCTGCAAAGCTGCCGGGAATACCGAAAAAGGAATCTTATGTCAAATACTTTTGTCGGCGGCATAAAGCTGCCTTATATGAATCCCGCTCCCGATATTATATCAGCCCCCTTCAAGCCAACGCGCATATCTCTCGACATTCCGGACGGATACCGCGTTGCGGTTAAACACGGAGATAAAATCGCAATAGGAGACGAAGTTGCCGTATCCGACGGCGGAAATCCCAATATATTGAGCGGAATCTCCGGAACAGTATCCGTTTCACATTATGAAGGACAACAATCTGTCACAGTAGAAAATAATTTCTGTGATACCGTTTCAGAAAAATGTGTTCCGCTTAAAAAAAATATAAACGAGCTTTCGGAAGCCGATCTTACAGAGGCTCTCCTCAAAATGGGAATCGCGCCCCCGTCCGCCGGAAAAAAATCTCCGGTATGTCTCATTATAAACTGCTGCGAATCGGATTCCCATTCCTCCTCCGTCACACGCACGCTTCTTGAAAAAACGGAAGAAGTTATCGGAGGAGCAAGAATCCTCATGAAGCTTCTCGGAGCGGGAAAAGCAATATGCGCCGTTCCCAAACCGATGTATAAATGCGCAAACGACCTCGGCTGTTGTATAAACGACAGCCGCATGATAAAAATAAGGCTTGTTTCGGGAAAATATCCTCAGCACGAGCCCCATATGCTTGTAAGCTCGCTCTTCAATATAGAAATCAATCCGTCTGTTCCTGTGTCTGACGCCGGATATCCCGTTGTTTCTGCCGTTCTCTGCGCCGCGGTTTTTGACGCCCTTGC
>USPP01000153.1 GCA_900556615.1 uncultured Eubacteriales bacterium | reverse complement strand
CACCAAGGCACGGTAGTTTTCAGACCGATCATTCCGTCCTCGATCAGCTTTTTCCTTTCGTCTTCCGTGAGCCGAATACGCCAAGTAAACAACTCTCCGGATTTGTGAAATTCAATCGCGACATCCTGTTCTTCCGAAAGTCCCTTTGCCGCAACGGCAACGGTTATCTCAGAGCTTGCATCTGCATTTTCCTCCAGAACCCCCGCCGCAGCATCGGTAAGCTCTTCATTTTCCGCCCAGGTAAAGGTAAAACCGGAAAGCAGAATGTCATAGTCAATTCCCTTTTCCGCTCCGACAGCACTTACCGTGATTCCTCCGGTAGCAAGGGGGAGAAGCTCATAACTAGCAAATGCCTTTTGAAAATCAATGGTAACCGTGGCGGTTTCCCCTGCCTTCACCGGTTTTGAGTATGCACTGAAGGTGCCGCTTTTCGGATTGGTTTCCGGCTGAGCATTAAACTCTGAGGTCATAATACCAAAGGTAATCGGTTTACTTGAACGGTTAGTCACTTCAAACGTTACTTTTGAAAAAATATGATAATTATGTGTATCAATTGTCAGCTTCGGAACGGCGCCGCTCGCTTTGGTACAAAATTTCCACTGTGTTTTGTATTGATCGCCGTCCTTGGTTATCTTGACTTCATTATTTTGAAAGTTTTTTGTGAAGTCGCTATCCTTTTGTATTCCGACTCCCATTCGGGTATCGAAATAATGCATTTTCTCTTCCGTGACATGTGAATAATCGTCAAACGGATATATCTTACGAGTATCATCTTGATAATCTAAGAACAGCTTGCTGTCATCGTGAGTGAGAAGATCAAGATTTTCAAAACTGATCGGATTTTCCCAACTCGGACTCTCCGTGGAGTCATTCGTTCCTGCGCTCGTATCGGTTCCGTCTTCGCCGGTTACAGTACCGTCGGTGCTTCCGCTTTCACTGCCCGGTTTTTTTGATCCTCCGCAGGCAGGAAGAAAAAGCGATACTGCAAGCACGACTGACATTAATTTTGCCTTGTTCCAAAAATTTGATTTCATAAAAATACCTGTTAATTATCTTGCTCAAGCTGTTCGAATGTGCTTACAAGATTCATGATTTTAGTTATTGCTGCCGGTTCCGCAGACATATACTCCGAAATAAAGTTTGTCGAGCGTCCCTCCATAAGCTTATACATCATAAAGCTCAAACCGCCGATATCATAAAGATAACCGAAATCGTAGGTACGTCCGCCCATAATAATATCAAGCATCTCCTTGGATTCCTCATCGCGCGAGTTCTTGTTTTGAAGCGTTACATCATAATAAGCGGGAACGACCAATTCATGTGAAAGTGCAGCAAGTGATTCCAGAATAACACCATGGCGTTCCGTATTGGTAATATAGCTGGGAATACACATCATATTGGCATGCCCGTCAACCATGGTAAGATAATTTTCCTGATTTGTATCATACTTCGGAAGAGGCAATACTCCGAATTCACTGTTCATTTCACGGAGATTAGCCAATTCGTTGATCACGATTGCGCTTATGAGAACACGATCCTCCATAAATGCCGTATAAACATTCGGCATATAAACCGGAGACATACAAGACTCATTTTCATACATCAAGTTATACATTTTACCAACGATATCTACCGTTTTGGGAGTATTAAAATTGAGTACAGGATACCCCTCGCTATCTCTTTCACATACCATCTGTCCCATACCATACATTAGAGCAATTGTTCCGCCCCACCAGTTTATTCCTAATCCATAGCGGTCTTTTTCACCCATTCCCAATTCGCCGTCAATATCGTCGGCAATACCTTTTGTTATCGAATGCAGTTTTTCAATTGTCCATTCGCCGCTTTTAACCAAACCGTAGAAATCTTCACCAATCTGCATATCTTCCGCAAGGTTCTTATTGAAAACCATTCCCCATGCATATCCCATTGAATGGATGCTGGTATCGTTTGTCGCCATGTATAGCGACCTACCTACTTCAAGACAATCAATAATCTGCTTGTTCCACCAAGGCTGAGAAAAATCGATTACCGGAAGATTGTTCCAATTGTACAGATCACCGTCAGCAGCAAGAGTACCAGCCGCTATTGTGTGGATAAGTCCGAGGTCATACTGTCCGTCCTGTGCCGCAACGCTTCTTTTCAGTTCATCGGAATGAGCGCTTTCCTGATCACTGTCTACTGGATAAACTTCGATTTCGAAATCATATTTATCCTGAAGAATTTGGTTTCGTCTGTAGACCGCTTCGTTTACAGGCTCCGCTGTCGTACCGTCATCGTAAATTTCGCCTGTGTACGCCTCTCCCGCACGGGCAAGAACCTTAAATTTATAACCGTCGAAATCGCTGTCCGGGATATTAGCCAAGACATCGTTTTCTGTAACACTTCCGCTTGCCGAATCCGATCCATCTGGAGAATCGTTTGTCTTCTTGCAGGATGCGGCGACTGCTACAGTAGCAATCACCATAACAAACGCGCATATCAAAGAAATGATGCGATTTTTTGTTGTTTTCATTGTTTTTCCTCCGTAAAGTTTATTTTTTCCTCGGAGAGATTTTCAACGCATATCACGGAATCTCCCGAGTTAGTGTGTACAGTATATTTTACAACCGAATTGTTGTTTTGCATGTCCGCTTCCATGTCTACGGTTCCCCAAGGGGTGTGATACCCGCTTAGTTTTACCGGGAAGAGCTTATCAGGTATCCTTGGAGTAAGGACAAGTCCATTCTTAGACACGGATATACCGATCATAACATCGTAAATATAGAAAAGATAACCAACGTGTATGAGATTACCGGGAGCACGGAAATACCCGGTTTCAGGTTGATTGCTACTTCCGGGATAAAGGAAGGGATAGGTTTCTGATTTTTCCTTCATACTGTCTGACATTTTGGTAATATCATTAGGTTTTCCAACGCTTCTGGTTTCAATGCATTCTGGAAGAATGTAAGTAAGCTTGGTTAACCCCCAATAGGACACGAATGCATCGAGATAGTCATACGCACGATTCGGCTGATTCATATAAAGGAGATTGAGAACTGCGCCAAGCTGACTGTAAGCGTCAACTCTTGGGAAATGTACATACAGAAGCTTATCATTGTAATCACAGCAGCGCTCCTCGGCAACCTTCCTCATGGTTTGTTCAATTATACTGTCGAAGCCATCAACCTTACCCTCAGGATCATCAAATAGTGCGCCCGGTTGCAGCACGCTGTATGCATGGAGGTATTTTTCTCCGATATTAGACCAGATAACCTCTACCCAGCCGCGAAGTCCGGGATCAAATATGTTATAATTATTTTCCCTGACGGCTGCGTCTGCTGTGGAATATTCGTCGAAAAATTCCGTGTTCCGATAACGGAACTGCACTGCGGAAATCAATCTTTCAGCATATTCCTCCATGTTTTTAACAAGATTTTCTTCATCAGGAGTAAGCTTTTTTAAATTCCGATAAGCTCCGGAAAGCACCTTCAAGCCGGAAATTACAATCCCCTGCGTATAGAGACAGCCATCGGTTTCACTTGAGGTGAAAAGGTCAACCGGTTCTGTTCCGTCCTGGATAAGACCGTTCCATCTTGTGTGGAATTTAAGCCATCTAATACACCTATCGATCGCATGGAGCGACGGTTTTTTGGCGGGATAGCGATTCATCAGCTTGCCCCAGCACCATAAATAATATCCCATCCCGTCATTTCCCATAGTTCCCAAATCATCGCTGTTGGGAATCAAAGACAAACCGTAGCTTTGCTTAAGATATCCGTCCCGGATCAGAATGTCGTCAAGAAGTTTCAGATACTCGTACGCTTCCTCTTCAAAACCAAAGGAGGAAAGCGTTTGACCGGTATAGTTGCGTATCCACATGGAGAAGGGATATACAAGCTCTCCTCTCGGCTCCTCCTCCGGCATGGAGTATCCAATTCTTCTGAGAAGGAGAGAACGAAGATATTCTATATATGACCCATTCAGTCTGAAATCAGCTGTTTTTAAGGTAGTAGCCAATACAAGCGGATAGAAAAACTCAAAACCGAGAATTTGTCCGTCCTCATCCAATGATACCGCCACAATCGGAACAATTCCCTTCTCGGAAATATTGACACTAAATTCAGCAGTACCGTTTCTGACTTCTGCTTCCAAGGATACGGCTCCGTATAATCTCAGCTTGCTGCACTTTGCGGAAGACGAAGTGAAAGCAATTCTTTCGTTTTTTCCGACCGTCAATGCTTTCCCCGGATCGCATATGTCAGAGGAGATGTGATCGAATTCCTGAGATATCTTCAGATTCCCCGAATAAAATGAGGTATGATTGTCATCTTCTTTTTTCAGGAAAACAGGTTGCCCTTTTATTATGAAAGGAAGCTTTTCAGGAAATCTGGACGTCACAGCGTCGAAAAATATTCCGTCGGGAGTATGCAGACTCCGTATCCAGATACCATGAAGCTCTTTATTGTCAAATGGACGCTTTTCGGCAAAACTCATACCCTTTGATAAGACATACATGCTGTCGGTATATTCTTTTGCCATAAGGTCGACCAGCCAGTCACCCTGTAGTGTTATCTGCACGGTATCGCATTTACCGCTGAACTCAGCGGTAAATGGCTCGTCGCTCCTGCAGTTTACAGAATATTCTGCATCCACTCCATATGCAGAGAAGATCTCCGACGCTGAATAATCCCCACCTTGACACGGAAAGGCAAAAGCCTTACTTGTTTTTTTCATTTTTATTACACCTCAGTAAATTTATGGGCGGAACCATCACTAAAAAGTATTCCGCCCATAAATTCTGTCATTTACTTTTTCTTCTTTTTAACTACTACTACTACGACCGCGATAACGATTACCGCTGCAACAGCAACAACAATCCATATGATTGTATTATTTCCGTCGTCTTCTGCTGCGGGAGCCTTAGTATCCGTACTGCTTGTTTCGGTTCCGTTCGGGAGGGAATCGGTGGGTTCGTCTGATACTGCGGGCTTTTCTGTTGTCTGCGGTTCTGTTGTTACCGGCTCGGTTTCGGTGATAAGCGGCGGCTCTGCATCATGCCCTCTTGATACAACATATGCTTGCGCAGTGTCCATATCGGCAAAAGTGGCGATATAATCAATTTCGATCTCAAACGGGAAACGCGCCTCCTTGAACCAGAACCATACAAGATACCAAGAATCTACCGACCAGCTGTCATCCTGACAGTCGAAATACA
>USPP01000152.1 GCA_900556615.1 uncultured Eubacteriales bacterium | reverse complement strand
GCGGTAGGACATGCGGTTCGGGCAATGCTTCTATACGAGGGATTGACCGGTTGCGCACGAATTACCGGAAACCCGGATTACCTAATGACAGCAAAAAAGCTTTGGGAAAATGTTACGGAGAAAAAGCTTCATATAAGTGGTGGTGTCGGGGCGATGTCCTTTCAGGAAAATTTCGGATATCAGTATCAGCTTCCGGAAAATGCCTATCTTGAGACATGTGCGGGAGCGGCGCTTGTTTTCTGGGCAGCGGAAATGGGACGATTGGAGGATTCGGGCGAGTATTACGATGTTCTTGAACGTGCACTGTATAATAATGTGCTTTCCGGCGTCTCTGAGAGAGGAACAGAATATTTTTATCAGAATCCGCTTGTCAGTAACGGCGATATAGAGCGGTGGGATTGGCATGAGTGTCCCTGTTGTCCTCCTATGCTGCTTAAGGTTATTGCTTCTCTCGGACGATATATTTATACCGTCGGGAAGGATACGGTAAGGATTGATATGCATATCGGAAGCGAAATTGATCTCGGCTTATATACTGTGATTCAGGACGAGGACAAAATTATATATCATTCGGATAAAAGCCGAAGGCTGAAGCTTTTGATCAGAATACCGGAATATCAGTTTAATCCGTCATTCAAGCTGAACGGAATGTCGTTATCTCCGGAAACGGACAAGGGTTATGCTGTTATTGACAGAATTTTTGATGACGGCGATACGATAGAATATCATGCGGAAGAGCCTGTCCTATCGATTCAGGCACACCCGTATTCCGACGAGGTATATGGAAAGATCGCTTTTCAGAAGGGGAGATTTCTGCTTTGCGCTGAGGGATGTGATAATGACGGTAGTGTGAAGCGCTCTATACCGGTTCCTCCGGCAGTGAAAGAAAGCGAAGATAAGGTGCTTGTAACTTCTGATAACGAATTTAATGTGACTTTGATTCCTTATTATACATGGAATAACAGGGGAAAAGACAAGATGGCAGTCTGGTTTGCCGCGCCGGGCTTGCGATGCAGCAAATTTGAGCTTGAGGGATGGAAAAATCGGTTATATAAGCTTACTCCTCCCTCCGATACGGTTTACGGACGTTGAAAGGATAAATTATGTTAAGAAAAACTTTGTCACTTATTTTAACGCTGATAATTGTCGGGAGCTTTTTCGCTTCATGTAAAGAAAACGAGAATAAGACCTCCGGCAGCAGTCATGATACCGAAGGGTTCAGTACCTCGGAATATAAAGCAGATCTGCCGCAGAAGGATTATAAGGGATATGAGTTCAGAATATTGCAGAGGGATCATTCTCAGGGATGGGGAGAAAAGGGCTTTTTTGCCGAATCGGATTCTTCCAATGTTTTTGATGCGGCAGTTTATAAACGTAATGGTATTATTGAAAACAGATATAATATCGCAATCAAAACGATTGAGGTCGTGGATAACAATATCGCGGGCGGCGCTTTATACAGGAAAGCTTTTTCCTCGCTTTCCACTTATTCGGATGATTATGATATGATATTACCGAGCGCGTACGACGCGATAACGCTTTCCAATTCCGGACAGCTTCTTGATCTTTCCGAGCAGGAATATATAGATCTTTCGGCTCCATGGTGGGCAGAATCATTGAACAGGAGTATTGCTCTCGGAGGAAAGCAGTATTATGCGGTAAGCGACGCGATGTTCAATGATAAGCTCGATTCGGCAATATTGCTTTTTAATAAGGAGCTTATGTCGGAATCGAAGCTTGAGGAGCCGTATGCTCTTGTAAAAAATAAGGAATGGACGCTGGATAAGTTCAAAGAATACCTTGTCGGATATGGCGGAGATATTAATAGCGACGGAGTAGAAGGATATGAGGATAAATACGGAGCATTTTTATTTGAACTCAGCGGTATTATTGTCGGAGCGGGTATAACGGGTGCATCGCTTGATGAGGAAGGGATTCCTCATATAAATGAGCTGACGCCGAAATATGAAACCGTTTTTGACAAAATATTTCATATCGTAAATACGCCTTATATGGTCTTTGATATGTACAATTATGACGGACCTCGAATGGAAACCTATACGGAAGCCTCGCCTAATGAGGTTATCGACGCCATCTGGAGAAAATTCAGGGACGGAGATACTCTTTTCTGCGGCTGTGCCGTAGAAACGATATCCTATTACCTGAGAGACATGGACGGTTACGGGATTATTCCTTATCCGATGGCTGACGAGTCACAGGATCAGTATTATAATCGCGTCGGACATACCGGGGCTACCTTTATTACCATTCCTTATACCGTGGTTGATGCCGACAGATCGGCTATTGTCATTGAAGATTTAAGCTGTGAGGCAAAGAATATCATCAGTCCTGCATTTTATGACCAATTGATAGGAGAGATATCGGTACGGGACGACGGGTCGGCGGAAATGCTTGATATTATATTTTCATCGGGAGTTCTCGATCTTGATATGATCTATGAATGGGGAGCTTTTGTGACAAGATGGCATACGCTTATTACGCAGAACATATACGAATTGGCTTCCACATATGAAGGGAACATCACGCCTGCCAATGAAAAGCTTCTTAATACACTGAAAAATCTCGGACTTGCCGAATAATGTGAGGGACAGCGTAAGAGACGAGATCAGCGTAGATTGAAACGGATATATATCGACGAAAATTCTCTGTAAAAATGAACCTGCTTCATTTTGGCTTCGTTGGAAAACACAGAAGAAATTCATTATTGTTTGTGCCGCCGTAAAGCGGCGGAATGGAGATTGATATGAAAATAAGAAAAGGGATAATCTTTTTCTGCATGATTTTTATGACTGCTATGATGATAATTGGGTGTTCAGAGGATGGAAATAAGAGTGTTGGAGCGACAACGGACGACACTGAGAGCGGGGAAACCTCCGGGCAGATTCCGGAAAAGGTTGACATTAAAGGGAATGCGAGTATAGGAAACGATACGTTCTTTTTGGAATTTAACAGTTATACAGGTGGGCTGAACAAGCTGATCGATCCCAGGGACGAGACATTATTGAACTATGTTGCCGGTACCGATCATTACGGGAACCGCAATACCGACGGCGACAAGTGGTTCGGAGATGTTGATATTAGCCTGAAAACGGGAGACGGTGCATACAGAGAGCTTTCCACATCGTTTTCCTCTGATATCAGAACGATGAAAAAGTCAGGTCGTGACAGTATATATGTTGAGTATCAAGGAGAAAGTGCCAATGCTTCGGGCCTTAAAGAGGTATCAGTAAATCAATGCTATAAGCTGTCGGGAGAGGAGCTGGTATGGGAAACGGTTATCAGCAATACTTCCAATCAAACAGTGACGCTTGGTTCCGTTTCGTTTCCGATGATGTTTCATTCGGCATTAGCGGGAACCAACGAAGATATGTACGAAAAATATGTTTATAATCATTCTTTTATCGGTTATCATGAGACTTATTTTTATGTCTGCCGAAACAGCGGAAACGGAAGGGTACTTCTTGTATATCCCAAAGGAGAAACCTCTGTTGAATATCAGTATTGGAGAGGGAATCTGAACTGTTCTTCTATGTATACAGTTGCCGGAAATTCTCAGGAGGAATATCCGGAGTCATCCTATTTAAAGCTCTCCTATGTTACTCTTGAAAAAGGAGAAAGTGTGACATACACCTTCGGTTTCCGGTGGGCGGAGGATATATTTTCGATCAATGAAGAACTTTATGAGGCGGGAAAGACGGCCGTCAAGTCGCTTCCGGGAATGGTAACCTCCACGGAGCTTCCTGTTTCTCTTGCGCTGAGGTCTGAGAAGAAAATTGTTTCGGTAAAAGGCGAGTATCCGGAAGAAACGAAGATCAGTGCCCTCGGGAGTGATGAAAACGGAAATCAGAAGTTCAGCATTTCTTTTGCTCATCTCGGTCAGAATACGGTCGATATTCTTTATGAGGACGGAACAAAAACAGCACTTCTTTATTTTATTACAGAACCTCTTGATATTCTGATAGAAAAGAACACTCGCTTTATCAGTGAGAATCAGCAGCAAACAGATCCCGGAGATGAGTGCTATATGGGCTTTTTACCATGGGATATGGTTATGGCGGATCTGACCGGAGACGGGCTTTTGGATGAGGACAACTGTCGTACAGTCGGGTATTTTCCGACGGGCTGGTGGCATTACGGCGGAGACGAAATGGGATATTCTCCCGCCCTGTATCTCTCCTTGAAAAATGTATATTCTCCTGACGAAGCACAGATAAAGCAGCTTGTAGATTATATCAATATTTTCATCTACGGAAAAATGACGGAAAAGTTTGACGACGGTACCTATCGTCTGCACCGAGGGGCGCCGTGGTATATTATGGGTGAATGGGACGGTGACGTCAGAATCGATAAGGAGGGTATTGACAGCAATGCCGACTGCTGGAGATCCTATAATTATCCGCATGTGATAAATACCTATTACAATATGTATCGGATCGCCTCTTATTATGATTATGACATCGACGGTATGCTTGACGCCAAAGAATATTTAAAGCGTGCGTATGATCTCCTGTATACCTTTTTTACAAAATGGATGTATCCGAAAGGCGACCCGGAAAGAGGGGAGGGCGGAATCCATTTTGGAAATATGGGGGAAACCATGTTCTTTGAAATAGCGGAAGCGTTGAAAAAAGAAGGATTTGGAGAGGAATATGATTGGCTGAAAGCTCAGCTTGATACCAAGGCAGAATATTTTGCTTCTGAAAAGTATCCCTATTCAAGTGAAAGCTATTTCGATACGGCAGCGTATGAAGCCGTGTTCGCCTATGCACTTTATTCAGGAAATCAGGCGCTCGCGGAGGAGGTTACAAAAACAAAAACAGCAACGCGCGGAACTACTCCCGTTTGGTATCTGTACGGTTCGGATTTGCCGTCTCAGGATAAAGCCGTTAATTTGAGATATATGACGCAGCTCGGAGGCTGGTCTCTTCTTCGGTATGTGCTTAATTATTCCGAAGCGCCTTCGGAGGATATCCGACTTGCCTATGGTTCGTATCTGGCGGGATGGGCGCTTATCAATTCCGGTTGGTACAGCGGGGAAGAGTATAATATCGGTTCCTCCGTATGGTACTATCAGGGGATAAAGGGGACAACGATGGACAGTGTCAACGACTGGGAAAAAGTCCTTCCCGTTTATAACGGTGCGGTAGCGGTTTCCGGTGAAAGTGCACTCGGATTCT
>USPP01000151.1 GCA_900556615.1 uncultured Eubacteriales bacterium | reverse complement strand
GAGAAGCTTGTCAAAATAAGAATACCCGGAGAGTGTCTCATTCAGTTTTGTATTATACTTTTGCTCAAAAAAAAGAAAAGACGCATTGAAGGTAACGACAACCGCAATAATGGCAACAATAATCACCGCATAAAGAGGAATTTTCTTTGACATTAAGCTAACCTTTCTTCCGAAACGAATATCATCGGATATATACTCCGGGGCTGCTGCATGAATGCAAACAGCCCCGCGACGTCTGTCCTGCCGCTGAAAACGATTAAAGCATATAGACCATCGGCAAAAGCCGAACAAATCATCGTTAATTGTTTTCTAAAACAATTTAAATTTCCCCAAAAGCCGCTCTTACCATTCCATACGGAATTACGTCGGGAAAATATCCGCTCATAATCAAGCGAATCCTTCTCAGCAAAGAGCGGATAACTGCCTTTTTATATTATTATCTTAAATCTTTCATTTAACGCCAATCAGGAATATTTAAGCAAGCCTTTGGCAACCGGATCCACCATTTTACCGTTATTATTTATTACAAGCATATTTTTAACAAGGGGATTCGTCGTCGAGCCGTTAATCCGGACTTCAAAATGAAGATGATATCCGGAAGAGTTTCCCGTAGAACCAATCTTTGCTATAACCTGCCCCCGTTCTACCTTATCTCCTGCTTTAACAAGGAGTTTGCTGCAATGCGCATAAAGTGTTGCTTTATTTCCGCCGTGGTCAATCAGTATGTAGTATCCGTAGCTGCTGTTATACAAAGCCTTAAGTACTTTCCCGTCATTCGCCGCATAAATATTAGAACCGTACTTAGCGGGGATATCGACTCCGAGATGAAAATCCTTTTCTCCCCAAAGTATTCGCCAGCCGTATTTGGAACTGATCGTTCTGTAGTTACTGTCAACCGGCCACAACAGCGCTCCCTTGGCTTCCGCAATCTGCTGCTCCTCGTATTCCTTGAGCAGCTTTTTCAGTTCATCATCCAGCGCCGCATCCTTCTTGGCTGCGTCCTGCTGCGCTTTCTTGGCAGCCGCTTCATCCTTCTCAAGCTGTGCAATCAGCTTCTCTGCCGCCTGAAGCTTTTCTGAGAGCTGATTCTGTGACTCGTTCTGATAAGCGCCCAATTCCTCATACTCATTCTTCTTCTGAGAAAGGGAGCTTTTCAGAGCGTCGAGATCGCTGACCTCCTGTTCAAGCTCATCCATCAACGTCTGTTCATAAGTCAGCACAGAACCTAAATTGTCAACTCTTGTTATAAAATCAATTAAATTCTCAGAGCTTACAAGCAGTTCAAGATAATTTTGAGTTCCGTCTTCATATGATATGCGGAGACGCTCTAAAAAATCATTATATTTCTGCGATATTTGATTTTCCCTATCAGCTATTTGAATCTCCTTATCCTTTATAAGAACTTCATACTTCTCTATAAGCTCCGCCGTATCATCAATATTGGATTGTATATAGTGAATCTGCTGATCAAGCTGCTCCTTTTCCGCAGTAGCGTTTTCGATATCCTTTCCCAACGAATCAATTTTCGCCTCATATTCAGCGATTTTCTTTTCGTTTGCCGAAATTTTATCCTTCACCGCCTGTATATCTGCCTCAGTTATTTTTGCTGCCCCCGACTCTAAAGTATTGAAAGGAAAATACACAGCCATCATTATTACAACCGCAGAAAAAATGACAGCGACAGCAATAAACCTGCCCGTTTTTTTGATCAAGTTCATAATGCCTCTCCTTTATGCTTTCAGATATTTTCTTATTGAAATCACACTTCCGATAAGTCCGGTTATCACACCGATTACGACGCAGCCGACAAACATAACCAGCTTGAGATTATCAAACGGCAGTATAGAAATCATCTGGATTTCATTCATTATCATCTTCTGCACATAACCGTACATATACCATTGTACAAAGAAAGCGGCTATTCCCGAGAAAAGTCCGATAATGGCACCTTCAAGCTCAAACGGAAGCGCAATAAACCATTTTGTAGCGCCTACATACCGCATAATGGTGATTTCCTTACTTCTTCCCACCACAGCAAGCTTTACGGTATTAATAATTACAAAGATACTTACAACAAAAAGTATCACCATAAACCATGTAAAAATCAGAATAATCCCGCTTTTAAGACTTTCAATATTCTCTGCAATATCCGCCCGGCATCTGGTTTTATAAATACCTTCGATATTATCAAGCTGAAGCTGCAAAGCGGAAACCGACGAATTATCTTTATAGGTAATAATAAACGAATCAGGATAAGGATTATCGCCTTCTTCAAGCGTAGAAAGAAGGCTCGGATATTCCTTCAGCTTTTCTTTTTCCGATTCAAGCGTTTCTTCCTTTGAAACAAATTCAATTCCATTTTCCGATATATTGTCAAGTCCTTCAAGCTGTTTCCTGATTCTGTCAAGGCGCACCCCGCTGTCTGTCGGCATATCGGAAACCTCAGCACCATTGGCGTCATAAACAAGCTTATAGGTTGCAAAGGTCTGCTTTTCACTCCAAACGGCATAGAAAGTGATCACACCTCCTTTAGCATCTTCGGAGGAAACCGTATATTCCGCATTGGAAAGATACTCCGCCTCCTCCGAATCGGGGGATAGCGACCAGCCGAGAAACTCTATCGTGCTGTATCTTGCCGTAAGCGCGTCAGCGAGGGAAAGAGCATCCCCTTCCTGATAGGAATCCGGGTTTTCGGGAAGACTTCCTTCTATATTCAGTCCGGAAGCATTATACTTGATCTTATATCCGTCGGAAACGGATTTTTCTTCCCATATCGCATACATCGTTATCACGCCGCTGACAGCGTCCTCGGGATTGATCTTATAAGTTTTACCGGCGCCGTAATCCGCAGCTTCAGCATCGGGATTAACAGACCAGCCAAGAAATGTTTTCCCCTCGGACTTTATTGCCGGCGCAAGCACTGCTTCGGCTTCGGCTTCATACGGCTCATCCGTATCAGCAAACGCAACAATTTCATTGAGATCTCCGAGCGATTCAAGATTATGATCGATATTGATCACAAGCATAGAAAAGCAGCCCATAACAATCAGACAGGAGAGAAGCACCGTTACCGATGCAAGCGTCATCATTCCGTTACGCCATAAGCCTTTAAAAGCCTGAGAGAAGAAATAAGAAATTTTATACCTGCGCATTGAACATACCTCCTACCCTGTCGCTTACGACAACACCGTTGTCGATTGTAACAACTCTCTGTTGGAAGTAGTCTACAAGCTGCTTTTCATGCGTCACAACGATTACAGTCTTGTTTTTTCTGTGTATTTTTATCAGCAGATTCATGATCTCAAGACTGAGCTTAGGATCGATATTTCCGGTAGGCTCGTCCGCAATGATGGTGGATGGATTATTGGCAAGCGCTCTGGCAAGTGCAACGCGCTGCTGCTCTCCTCCGGAAAGCTGAGACGGAAAACAGTTGGCTTTATCCTGAAGCCCCACAATATTGAGAATGGAAGGAACCCTGCGTTTTATTGTTCTTTTCGATTCACCTATAATCTGCATGGCAAAAGCAACGTTTTCAAAAACCGTCATATCGGGAAGAAGTCTAAAATCCTGAAATACAACGCCTATTTGACGGCGATAATAAGGAATTTTACGATTGGGCATCTTGACCAGATCAAATTCATTTACGGTAAGCTGACCCTCTGTAATGGATTCTTCTCTTGTCAGAAGCTTGGTTAAAGTTGACTTTCCTGCGCCCGAGGCACCTACGATGAAGACAAATTCACCGTCATCTATCTTTAAATCTATGCCGTTCAGCGCTTCCGTCCCGTTCGGATAGACTTTTTTTACATTTTTAAATTCAATCATTTATATAACCGCTTGCTTTCTTATGCTCCGAGAAAGGAGCAGAGTATTTTCGGATAAAACGGAATTAACCCAGCAATTAAAAGCATCGAAAAAGGTTAAAGCATGCTGTTTTCAACCGCTAAAAAGTACCATTAATCGCTGTCTTACATTGATAAACAGTTCTATTGTCAAGCAAAAACCGGAGCAGCGGCTTTTGACAGCCGCTCCTCCGAATTTATGAGTCGCAAACAGTGAGGTTATCAGAATTTTACCGGCTTTGAGGTCAGATATTTTTTTACCATAAGCGCCACCTTGAAGGTTATCGCATGTTCAAACTCACGAAGATCAAGTCCGGTAAGCTTACGAACCTTTTCAAGCCTGTACACAAGAGTATTCCGATGTACAAAAAGCTTACGGGAGGTTTCGGAAACATTAAGATTATTCTCGAAAAAGCACTGAATGGTAAGCAGTGTTTCTCTATCGAGAGATTCAAGACTTCCCTTCTTAAAGACCTCCGAAAGAAACATTTCACACAGTGTTGTCGGAAGCTGATAAATCAATCTGCCAATTCCGAGATTTTCATAGCTGATAATATTCTTTTCGGTATCGAAAACCTTCCCGACCTCAATCGCAACCTGTGCTTCCTTATAGGAACGCGCCAGATCCTTTATACTTTCAACAGCGGTTCCTATACCGATCGAGACCTTGGTATAGAACTCGGTTCCGAAAGTATCGGAAATCGACTGTGCTATCTTTTCAATCGCCTTGGTGTCGTAGTTTGGCTTTACCTCTTTTACGAGCACAATATCATTTTCACCGACGCTTATAACATAATCCTTGTTCTTATCGGGGAACATATTCTGCACCATCTGATAAGGAATGATTTCGTTCTTTCCGACGAACTTGATGAGCATAACGATGCGCATAACATCGTTGCTGAAATGAAGCTCTTTCGATTTCAGATAAATATCGCTCGGAAGAATATTATCAAGAATCACGTTTTTGATAAAGGACGCCTTATCGTATTTATCATCGTAAAGTCCTTTAATGCTGTTAAGAGAAATCGAAAGTATCGAGGCAAGCCGCTCTGCCTGCTTGTCCTCCCCCTCAACGAACACAATATACTCCGCCTTTGTGCCCGATCCGATCGGCTTGTATGTATAGCCTGCCGACATAACCGTCTCCGAGGTATAGGAAAGCTCGTCTCTGATTCCCTGACGGGTACCTCCTATTTTTGCAAGATCGCTGCAAGAAATAATGATACCGTTTTCATCAATAACTCCGATAACGCGGTCTACCGCGTCCTTCATCTGATGAATAATTCCCTGAAATAATCTATTGGACATAATTCTGACCTCCGAATTTTTTTAACAAATATTAATCAGTAAGCTCTCTGC
>USPP01000150.1 GCA_900556615.1 uncultured Eubacteriales bacterium | reverse complement strand
GTTGTGGTTATTCTTACGCCGATGTCGCTTTTTATCGCAAATTTTATTGCCAAAAAAACCTACGTTTTTTTTAAAGAGCAGTCATCGATACGCGGCGAACAAACCGATTATATCAATGAGATGGTGGAAAACATAAAAACCATTAAAGCTTTTTCCAACGAGGATAAAGTCAACAGAAATTTTTCCGAAATTAACGGACGTCTTGAAAAGAGTTCTTTGAAGGCGATCTTTTTCTCATCCCTGACAAATCCGACGACTCGTTTTGTCAACAGTGTCGTATATGCGGCGGTTGCCGGTGCCGGAGCATTGGCAGTGATCGGTGGTGGGCTTACGACGGGAGGGCTTTCGGTTTTTCTTGCCTATGCGAATCAGTATACTAAGCCGTTTAATGAGATTTCCGGCGTTCTTGCAGAGCTTCAGAATGCGCTTGCCTGTGCGGAGCGTATTTTCGATTTTATGTCCGCCGAGTCGGAAGTCCCCGATTCTCCTGACGCGGTAGCTCTTGAAAATGTATCCGGAAATGTTTTGTATTCGTTTTAGGATCATCAGATAGAAATGGAATAAGAATATATGGAAAAACGGTATGAATTTTTCTCTTGATGTAAGGAGCGGTCAGAAGATCGCTATTGTCGGACCTACCGGCTGCGGAAAAACAACTTTTATAAATCTCCTCATGAGATTTTATGATGTGAATTCCGGTTCTATAACGGTGGATGGACATGATATAAGAAATATCACGAGACACAGCCTTCGGTTAAGCTATGGAATGGTTCTTCAGGAAACATGGCTGAAGCAGGGGACGGTAAGAGAGAATCTGAAGCTCGGCAAGCCCGATGCTTCCGACGAGGAAATGATTGACGCAGCAAAAAAAACGCACTGTCACGGTTTTATATCGCGACTTGAAAAGGGATATGATACGGTGATATCGGAGAGCGGCGCGAATCTTTCGAATGGACAAAAGCAGCTTTTGTGTATTGCACGCGCCATGATTTCCGATCCTCCGATGCTGATATTGGATGAAGCTACCTCATCGATTGATACCAGAACTGAAATCAGGGTACAGAATGCAATGAAAAAGCTTATGACGGGAAGAACCTCCTTTGTTGTGGCGCACAGGCTTTCAACGATAATGGAAATGGATTTGATACTTGTTATGAGGGACGGCAATATTATAGAGCAGGGAACGCATGAGGCGCTTATGAAAAAGGGCGGCTTTTATTCGATTCTTTTTAACAGCCAGTTTGCTGAATGATATATTAATATTTTGATGTTTTGAATGGAAATAATATCATTATAACGTAGAATAGAGGGGAACATATGATGCAGGAAAGGGAACTTTTGCATTTTATAGAGGAATTTGACATAATCGGGAAACCTGTAAGCCTACGTGTTTGCAGTAGCGGTCATATCAATAAAACCTATATTATCGCAGCAGCAGATGAAAAAGGCGAGGAGAGAAAATATATACTCCAGCGAATTAATACCAATGTTTTTACAAGACCGCATGAGCTTATGCAAAATATAGAGAAAGTTACCTCATTTTTGCAAAATAAGATAAAGACAGAAGGAGGGGATCCTAACAGGGAAACGCTTACTATTATTAAAAACGGCGGGGAATATTATAAGACCGATGGAGAGGGAGGAGTCTGGCGGGTTTACACTTTTGTCCCAAGGACTAAATCATATGATTTTGCAGAAACTCCCGAAATGCTTGAAAACGCAGGGGCAGCCTTTGGCATTTTTCAGAAGCGTCTTGCCGATTTTCCTGCTTCGGAGTTATATGAAACGCTCACACATTTTCACGATACGGCAAAACGGTATGAAGACTTTCTTCACGCAGTCGAAGAAGACAGGGCGGGAAGAGCGGTTTTGGTTCAGAAAGAGATTGATTTTATAAAAAAACGTGCCGAAAAATGCTCCTATATAACAGATCTTATCAAAAACGGCAAAATACCGCTTCGCGTGACCCATAACGATACAAAATTAAACAACGTTCTTATTGATACTGATACAGGAAGTGCAATCTGTGTAGTCGATCTTGATACTGTTATGCCCGGTTCGGTGCTGTATGATTTCGGAGACGGAATTCGGTTCGGTGCGTCGAGTGCCGCAGAAGATGAGCGCGATCTGGATAAAGTATATATTCGGCTTGATATGTTTGAGGCTTTTGTAAAAGGATTTGTTTCGGGATGCGACAATGCGCTTACCGACACGGAGATGGCTGAGCTTCCTATGGGAGCTTACATCATAACTCTTGAAACCGGTATGAGATTTCTTTCGGATTATTTGAACGGAGACACCTATTTTGCAATACACAGGGAGAATCATAATCTGGATCGTGCCCGTACGCAGCTCAAGCTTGTTTATGATATGGAGTCCAAATTGGATACTATGAAATCTATTGTAGAAAAATACAGATAGACGGAAACCCGGAGTGAATTTTTACATATTTTCACTTCGGGTTAAAAAATATATGTACAATCGGTACATTGACTTTAGCGCTTTAATGTGATAAAATCTTATTATTGAAGAAACAACCATTCAGTATCAAACAGGTCATAGATCAACAGGAAAGGACGCGAAAACGGCAGTTTTCCCGAAGACCGGGATATAAATGCTTGAATCGCATTGTATTGGAAATGAGACTTCCACATTCAGAGGAGCTTGATATCCTATTTGAGGGGATTTTGCTTCTAAAAAATATGAAGGAATGCCGGGCATTTTTTGAGGACCTTTGCACAGTAAGAGAGCTTGACGATATGGCGCAGCGTTTTGCAGTAGCGCTTCGGCTTAATAACGGGGAATGTTATTCCTCCATATCTGATGAAACAGGAGCAAGCTCTGCAACGATAAGTAGAGTAGCGCGCTGTCTCAATTACGGAGCGGGAGGCTACCGAACGGTAATGGATAAAATAGGCAGCGGCGACGGTGAAGAACTTTGAAGAATGATGAAGGGAAATGTTTATGGCACTCAAGCAGGAAGATAAAGCATTAAAAGCGGACGAGAGATTTGTATTTGAATTGCGTTCTCTTTACAGAAGCTACGGTTACACACATTATAGAATGAGTAAATTTGAGGAATATGACCTTTATGTCAGAAACAAGGATTTTCTCTCATCCTCCGGAATCATAACCTTTACGGACACAAATGGGAAGCTGATGGCTTTAAAGCCGGACGTTACACTGTCCATTATTAAGAATTTAAGCAGTCAGACCGGTGTGCAGAAGGTTTTTTATAATGAAAATGTATACAGAATATCAAAAAGCAGCGGAAGGTTCAGAGAGATTATGCAGACCGGGCTGGAGTGTGTAGGTGACATCGGAGAATATGAAATTTGTGAAACGCTTCTTCTTGCCGCTAAAAGCCTTGAGGCCGCGGGATGTGATTTCAGGCTTGATATTGCTCACACAGGGATTCTTACGGCGTTTATGGATTCTCTCGCTTTGACCGAGAAGAAAAAAAATGAACTTCTCACCTGTATAAAGAGAAAAAATACGAAGGGGATACAAGATATTTGCGATTCTCTTGGTTCCGATAGACGTGTGGGCGACGCCTTTGCGTCGATAATCGGTCTTTATGGCGCGCCGAACAAAATATTGCCTGAGCTTAAAGCTATATGTGGCGGTTCTAAGGGAGACAAGGCTGTTTCCGATCTTAATACAGTTGCGGAATTTTTGTCATGCTGCGGTTACGCCGACAAAATTAATATAGATTTTTCGGTTATAAACGATATGAATTATTATAACGGCATTGTTTTCCAAGGCTATGTTTCTGAAGTCCCGGAAGGGGTTCTTTCCGGAGGATGCTATGATTTGCTTATGAAAAAAATGGGCAGGGATTGCGGCGGTATCGGTTTTGCCATTTGTCTTGATAGCCTCTCACGGCTTTACCGTGATAAAAAAGAATATGATTATGACGTCATTCTTATATACGGTGACGCTTCGGCTGAGTCGGTTATCTCTGCGGTGAATCGGCTTTCGGGAGAGGGCATATCGGTTTTCGCTTCAAGAAAAATGCCGGAGTCGGCAAAAGCCGGAAAAATACTCATGCTGACCGGAGACGGGAATATAAAGGAGGAAAGCTCAAAATGTTAAATATCGCGCTTCCGAAGGGCAGACTCGGTGAAAAGGTTTACAGAATGTTTGAGACAGCGGGATATGAGTGTCCATCGGTTCTGTCAAACAGCCGGAAGCTGATTTTTGAAAACGCCGAGAAGGGCGTTCGGTACTTTTGGGTAAAGCCCTCCGACGTCGCTATTTATGTTGAGCGGGGAGCTGCCGATATCGGGGCGGCAGGAAAGGATATTATTGAAGAATATTCTCCGGATATTTATGAGCTTCTTGATCTTGGTATCGGAAGGTGCAGAATGGCGGTTGCCGCCGAAAACGGATTCAGAGAGGATACCGAACGAACACTTCGCGTAGCGACGAAATTTAAAAATATTGCCCTTGATTATTATGCTTCCAAATCGAGAGATATTGATATAATAGAACTCAACGGTTCTATAGAGCTTGCACCGATTCTCGGTCTTTCCGATGTTATTGTCGATATCGTTGAAACCGGAACCACATTGCTTGAAAACAATCTTTCTCCTATTGAAACGATCTTGCCTATAAGCGCAAGGCTGATTGCCAATAAATCAGCCTTTAAATTCAAAAACAAAGAGATTGAGAAAATAAAAGCTTCTCTTTATGAACTTGTAAAAGGAAAGGAATCCGATCCTTATGATAAAGATTCTCAAATGTAATTCCATAGACAGAAATTCTCTTTTTAAAAGCGAAAGCAGTGCCGATGTCTCAAGAACGGTTACCGATATACTTCATAATGTGATATTGCACGGAGATCAGGCCTTAAGAGAATATTCGGAAAAATTTGACGGGTGCCAGCTTGAAGCATTCGAGGTAACCGGAGAGGAAATTGACGCTGCCTTTTCTAAGGCCGATCCTGAATTTGTCGCTGTTCTCAGAGAAGCGGCAGAGAATATAAAAGACTTTCATTCCAAACAAATAAAAAACGGATACATCATCGCTTCGGGTAACGGAACGGTTACCGGACAGAGAGTAATTCCACTCGAACGCGTGGGACTGTATGTGCCGGGAGGGACCGCTGCATATCCCTCTACCGTATTGATGGATACCATTCCTGCAAAGGTAGCAGGTTGTGAAGAGATTGTTATTGTTACCCCGCCCGATAAAAACGGTGAAGTCTCCCCC
>USPP01000149.1 GCA_900556615.1 uncultured Eubacteriales bacterium | reverse complement strand
CATACATTTCGACAAAATCGGAACCTGATATCGAATAAAAGGGAACACCTGCTTCCCCTGCAACCGCTTTGGCAAGAAGTGTTTTACCGGTTCCGGGAGGGCCTACGAGGAGGACGCCGTGAGGAATACGTGCGCCGAGCTTGGTATATTTGGTCGGTGAACGGAGAAAATCGACAATTTCCGAAAGCTCCTCTTTTTCTTCGTCTGCTCCGGCAACATCCTTAAAGAAGACTTTTCTCTTTTCATCTGCTCCGAGCTTTGCACGGGCTTTTCCGAAAGAGGCGATTTTACTGCCTTTTCCGCCTGCCGCCTGATTCATCATATAAAACCAGAGAAGGGCAAGAACAACGATAACGGCTATTGTCGGAAGTATTTTTGCCCACCATGGAGTCGTTGCAATAGGCTCGTATTCGTAGTTTTCAATAATTCCCTCAGCCACCTGTTCCTTGATCATGTCGCTGAAATCATAATAGAAAATGCTGAAATCCCTAAGCTGATACTGAACGATGCTTTCGTCCGCTTTTACAATGGTAACAAGATTGTTTTTGTCCACTTCAAAAGATTTAACCTCTTTGTTTGTGAACATATCGACAAGGTCGCTGTAAACGACCTTATCCGCTGTGTTAATGCTTCTGAACATTAACCAGAGTGACAGAATGATACCGACTGTCATAACGATATAAAATATGGCTAACTTATAATTCTTCTTCATGTCGCTTTGTTCGGCAATTGCCGGGGTTATCCTCTCTGTAAGTTAATTTTCGTAAATTTCCGGTTTCAGAACTCCTACAAACGGAAGAGCACGGTATTTTTCATCATAGTCAAGACCGTATCCTACTACAAATTCATTGGGGATGACGGCTCCTACCCAATCGGCGTTGAAATCGACCTCACGCCGTTCCGGTTTATCAAGAAGTGTGCAGGTACGAACGCTTTTTGCTCCCTTGAGCTTCAGGTAGTCGACGAGGTAAGACAGCGTTTTGCCGCTGTCGATAATATCCTCAACTATAAGGATATCGGTGTTGGGAAGATCTTTTCTGTAAAGGTCAAGAATAATATTGATGGAGCCGCCGGAGGAAGTTCCGCTTCCGTATGACGAAACTTTCATAAAATCAATTTCGACGGGAACGGTTATTTTCTTCATAAGATCTCCCATAAATACGACTGAACCTTTGAGAATTCCGAGAAGCAGCAGACGCGAGTCGCGGTTTTTATAGTATGTGTCAATCTGAAGCGAAATACGCTCGACAATTTCGTTGATCTGCTCCTCTCCGATTAGTATTTTCTTGATGTCGTCCTTAATATTCTTCATTGCCATTGATGATATTATTCCTTTCGGAGTTATCCATTTTAATTTTTTTGCTGAAATAGAAAAGTTCTGTCACGGAGCTTTTTTCAGAGGGCTTACAAAAATCCCCTGTCGGGAAACCCGGAATCCAGATAATCTGATCTTTAAGCGCAAAAACCGGAAGATTAAGGCGTTCTTTCAGCGTCATTTTCCGGGATTGAAGGAGCTTTTTGACGTTTCTTGTCATCCCGCCGAAAACATAACTGTCGCCCGGTTGTCTTTTCCTTGCGAATATAACATCATTTATTTTAGCAGAATCAATAGAAGTGTGTATTGATAATTTGTAAATATTTTTGAGCTTATTTATATCTTTTGAAAAATCTGCGGAATTATCATTGAGAAGAACCGCCGTATCCTCCGACAGTATATTGATTCCGGGGATAAGAGGAGTTTTTTTTATCGGATCGATTTTACTTTCTTCGCTTTCCAAAAACAATTCATTTCTGTCGCATACAAAAGTTCCGGACGGCATAGAAAGGGAGAAACGTGCGGTATGGGAACGAATAAGCTTTATGGCGGAGCGGATATGCTCGTAACCCGGAGAAAGTCCCGCTGCCCTGAATTCTCTTAAAAGAACTCTTCCGAGCAGCGCGTCGTCGAGTGAGGAAAGGAGCGTCCTGCCGGAGGAAAGGGAAAAACTTTCCGTCGAGGCTGAAAAATAAGCTTTATCTGTTCTGAGCAGATATGCGGTCTCCGAAACCGTTTTTTCAAAGGCTGGGTTCAGGTTTTTTATGGAAGGTATAATTCTGTGGCGGATGAAATTCCGTGTATAATCAGTGTCGGCATTTGTGGAGTCATATACATATTCGATACCGCGTCTTTCACATTCGGCAAGGATTTCTTCCTTTGAGCACAGGATCAAAGGTCTGATTATATTATCTCTGATCGGAGGGATACCGCACAAGCCGTTTGTGCCGCATCCTCTGATCAGATTGAAAAGTATTGTCTCGGCGTTATCGGAAGAATTATGTGCGGTTGCGATACAGTCTATGCGGTTTTTTTCAGAAATGCGGCTGAAAAAAGAATATCTTTCGTTTCTTGCCGTTTCCTCAAGACCGGTTCCTCTTTCGGCGGAAAGTCTTGGGATATCCGTTTTAAGGACAAAAATCGGTATGCCGCATTTTATACAGAAATCGCGGCAAAACCGTTCGTCCCTGTCGGCCTCTTCTCCCCGTATCATATGATTGAGATGGGCAGCGTAAACCTGTATACCGGGTATTTCAGAAAGAAGGGTGAGAAGCAAAGCAGAGTCTGATCCTCCCGAAAAACCGACGAGTACGGAGCTCTTGCCCGAAAGCATATGATATTCGGAGAGGGTTCTTATAAATTTTCGTCCGACGGTATTTTTCTCTGATGACATAATAGTTCGGCTTATTCCTCTCTGTCCGAAAGGGAAGTGAATTTTGTGAATTGCCCAAACCAGCCCATTTTTACGTTTGAAGTACTGCCGTGACGGTTCTTGGCAACAATAATTTCGGCGGTATTTTGAACGCCGTCTTTTTTGTCGGCGGTGTCATAGTATTCGTCTCGGTAAAGGAACATAACAACGTCGGCGTCCTGTTCGATGGCTCCGGAATCGCGGAGATCGGAAAGCATGGGACGCTTATCGGTACGGCTTTCGGGGCCGCGGGAAAGCTGTGCACAGGTAATGATCGGTACCTTTAGGTCCTTTGCAAGGAGCTTTAGGTTACGGGATATTTCACCGACCTCCTGAACACGGTTGTCAATTCTTCTGTCGCTTTGCATGAGCTGTAAATAGTCAATTACGACGAGTCCGAGATTTTTTACCCTTCTCAATTTTGCCTTCATCCCGGTAACCGTCATACCGGAGGTATCGTCGATAAGAATCTCACATTCGCTGAGCATGGAGGAAGCTCTTGCAAGCTTTTCCCAATCATCGTTTGATAAATTTCCGGAACGAATGGCATAACTGTCTATTAATGCTTCGCTGGAAAGCATACGGGAGACAAGCTGTTCTGCTGACATTTCAAGCGAAAATACGCATACGGCTTTTTTGCTGTACTGTGCAACTTTTGTGGCGACATTCATCGTAAAGCTTGTTTTTCCCATGCCGGGACGAGCACCGACAAGAATAAGATCTCCCGGTCCCATTCCGACAAGCACCTTGTCAAGATCGGAAAATCCGGTAGGCTGACCGGCCGCTGCCGCTTTGTCTGTCTTCAGAAGCTTGAGATGCTCGTAATTTGCAAGGAGAGCCTCTCTTATATGAGTAAATCCTTTTGTTTCGTTATTTTCGGCAATGGCGAAAATCTGCTGTTCGGCATTGTCAAGCAGATGCGTAACATCATCTTGTTCTGAGTAGGCAGCTTCGGAGATATCGCTGCAAACGCCGATCAGACGGCGGAGGATATTCTTGTCGCGCACTATTTTGGCATAATCTTTTACGTTGGCTGCACTTGGAACAATTTCCGCGATAAGCTTTATGTATTTTTTTCCTTCATCGTCGTTTTCGTAAACGCCGCGCCTTACAAGAGAGTCGATAAGCGTTACGACGTCTATTGTACGATTTTGAAGAAAAAGATCCTGCATGGCAAGATAAATCTGGGCATGCGATTCGAGATAGAAGTCGTCGCTTTTCAACTGTGAAGCAATTTCCGGAAAACATTCGGGATCGATCAGAATCGAGCCGAGAACCGATTGTTCGGCTTCAAGGGAGAAGGGCATTTTTTTGATAAGTTCGTTTGATTGAAGTTCCATGTCCGTTATCTGCGGCAGTCTGCCGCGCCTTCTTGAAAATTAGAAAAAAGTTTATTCGCAGATAAGAACGTTCAGCTTACCCGTTACATCGGTAAAGAGCTTAACGTCAAACTGAAAGCTTCCGTAGGCTTTAATGGGATCGGACATGGATATTTTCCTTTTGTCGATTTCAATCCCGTGCTGAAGCTTTAATTGTTCTGCAATTTCTTTGGATGTCACGGAACCGTAAAGACGCCCGTCGGAGCCGTGAGTCATGGGGATTTTTACTACAACCCCTTCGAGCTTCTTCGCCGTCTCTTTTGCGGCTGCGCGGTCGGTTTCGATTTTGAATTGGAGAGAAGCTTCTCTGTTTTTCAGTTCATTTATGGCTTTTGCGTCGGCTTCTACCGCAAGCTTTTTAGGAAAAAGATAATTTCTTGCATATCCTTCCGATACATTTATAAGCTCACCTTTTTTTCCCTGAGCTTTTACATCTTGTGTGAGAATTACTTTCATAAATAATGATTTTCCTTTCACTTTGTTAATAAAATTATGAATTAAGCAGCGTTTTCTCTGAAATATTCGTCGATCGCTTCTTTAAGTCTCGTAAGCGCTTCCGACATGCTGCTGTTGAGCTGTGTTGCGGCGGAATCGAAATGACCGCCGCCTTCAAGCTTTTCGAGAATAAGCTGTACGTTTATTTCTCCTGACGAACGTGCTGATATGTGTATTTTATCAGCAATTCGGCAAAGCGCGAAGGAAGCCTTCACTCCCTCAACAGTAAGCAGCTTATCCGCAGCTTTTGCCGCAGCGATTCTGTCGGCGGAATCGTTGTTCTCGTCATCGTTGCAGGATATGGCGAGCGCTTTCCGATAGATTACAACGTTCGATTCGAATTTCGCTTCGGAAATAAAATCATCAAGACACGCTTTAAAAAGAGTCTGTGCATCGGCGGGATTTGCGCCTTCACCTCTTAAATAGAGAGCTGCGCTGAAGGTTCTGACACCGGAAATGAACAGCAAGCTGTCGATTATCTCCGATGTTGCGCTGGGTTTCATTGCTTATTCCATCGGCAGTGAGTTCAAGTTCTCCTACATCAAGGAAATCGGCGCGAAGCCGATGGTCATCACGGCGTTTGAGGGCTGCGTGGCATCACTGCTGGTGTTCCTGA
>USPP01000148.1 GCA_900556615.1 uncultured Eubacteriales bacterium | reverse complement strand
GCAGATTCCGCGAAGCGGATTCTGCCGGTTTCCTTTCTTTATAGAAAGAAATGCGGAAAACGTTCCCACTCTTTGAAGAGTAATCTAAATTATTATTTATCGGGCGGCTGCATTTGTAAATAACTACATATACCTTCTCTCGTTGCTTCGATGAAGGAGCGCTGTGATACGATAAATCAGTCCGAAAGGTGAAAAGAGCGCAATAACCGAGGCTGTTTGCCATGGCAAACAGCCTCGGTTTATTTTGGTAAAAGTTCTGTCATAACAAAAAATCGCATAAAATACGATGGCTTGTACCGAGCAGGAAAAAATAATAGGATTACTTTTATGAAAAGCAAGGAGAACAGGTTCTCACATTGCTTTTTTATAAATATGAAAGCAGCAGCTTCAGCAGAATAGCTTATAGCTTCGGACTCAGTTTCATTAGAGGTACATCAATATAAAGAAGTATCTTCTTATCTTCTGTCAATCGGTACATAGCTTCTTCTCGGGTGTACCGCCATATAAGCGGGACGAATGATCTTTCCTCCACCGACAAGCTCCTCAAGCCGATGCGCGCTCCAACCCGCAATGCGAGCCACCGCAAAAATGGGAGTGAACAGTTCAACAGGAAGTCCGAGCATATTGTAAACAAATCCACTGTAAAAATCGACGTTCGCACTTACGCCCTTATATATTTTTCGTTCAGAAGCAATAATCTCAGGAGCCAGGCGTTCTACCGTTGAATACAATGCAAATTCCTTGTCGAGATGTTTTTCATGCGCCAGCTTTTCCACAAAACCTCTGAAAACCTCAGCTCTCGGATCGGATACCGAATATACCGCGTGCCCTATACCGTAGATAAGACCGGCACGGTCAAATGCCTCCTTATGAAGCAGCTTTTTTAAATAATCTCCGACAGCCTCTTCGTCAGTCCAGTCTAAAACCTTTTCCTTCAAATCCGCCATCATCTCACAAACCTTGATATTCGCCCCGCCGTGTTTAGGACCCTTCAAAGAGCCAAGCGCTGCCGCAACCGCCGAATAGGTATCGGTACCGGACGAGGATACGACATGCGTTGTAAAGGAGGAATTATTCCCTCCGCCATGTTCCGCATGGAGAACCAGCGCAAGATCAAGAATTTTTGCCTCAAGCTCAGTATATTTACTGTCTATTCGCAGCATATGAAGCAGATTTTCAGATGTTGAAAGCTCCGCTACCGGCTCGTGTATAAAGAAGCTGGTATTTCCTTTAAGATAATAGTCGTAAGCAAGATACCCGTATACAGACATCATCGGAAACATCGCAATAAGCTGAAGACACTGTCTCAGCACATTTGAAATACTTGTGTCGTCGGGATTCAAATCATAGGAATACATTGTCAGCACCGATCTTGCCAGAGAATTCATCATATTGGTACTCGGCGCTTTCATAATAAGATCACGAACGAATGAATTCGGAAGCGAGCGATAGCTTGCAAGCGTTTCACAGAACTCTTTATATTGTGTCTCCGTAGGAAGCTCTCCGAAAAGAAGAAGGTACGCGGTTTCTTCAAAACCGAATCTTCCTGAGGAAGTAAATCCCTTAACAAGCTCTTTCACATTATAGCCGCGATAGAACAATTCTCCGGCGCATGGAATTTCCCTGCCTTGTTCATCGAAATCCTTTGCATGGATTTCGGAAATTTCGGTAAGACCGGTCAGCACGCCTTTTCCGTTCAGATCCCGCAGTCCCCTGTAAACCTTGTAATTTGCGTACATGGATGGCTCTATGTAGTCGCTCTTTTCACAGAGGCCCGCCATTCTGGTGATTTCAGGAGTTATTTCCGCATAATTCCTTTTTTCCATTGTATATAACCTCCCCACATTCAATAATCATATTTTTATTTTATGGCAAAAAAATGAATTCCGTATTAACTCACTAAAATTTTAATACTAAATTAACAAAAATGCTGTCTCATATCATGATAAGAAAGTCTCCGGACGGGAATACAATCTCAAGCTATTATTTTACAATAAAACAGTTTTTTTAAATGTTATAATAAAAACAATTAAGGCATGGGTAGATTTTAATTATTGAAATGATAATTTATTTGCGAATTTCTACAAGTGACAGGCAAGAGTGTGAGGAAACAAAGCTTCAGAATCAATCTATAAAGCCACCTTTAAGTAATACTGCAATATCCAATAAAACAGTCACACACCAAATCATCCGAATCAATAGCCAATTGCAAAGCTGCGTTTCATAATCGAGAATCGCGCGGCGGGGATACGCGCGCTTATCGCTGTCGGCAAAAATCGAGGATTTTGCCGCTCCCTTCGGTGCGCGAACTCGCTTTGCTCGTCTTAAGGAATACCGCCAGGCTCACCTCTTGCGCCTTAACGGTATATCTGCTTGTCCGTTTTCCGTTATACTTCACAAATTTTGTCGGCAGAGGAGTCACTCTTGCCTTCTCAATCTGTATCATCTGACGAAAAATACGACCGCGCTCTATACCGTAAGAACCGGTGCATTACCTTAAAGGTGCTTTTTATCGGAAAAGCTGTCGAAAAAACGGATTTTAAACTTTTACAATTGGCTAATCCGAATCAAAGAAAGGAGACTTTTCATCCCAAAAGTCATAGTGGTAACAATGAAAAAAGCAAAAAATATTATTATACTGATTTTATCAGCAGCATCAATCACAAGCTGCTCCAAGCAGCTTGGCACAACAAAGAGCAGTCATTCCGCAGAGTCCTTTTCCGCCGGCGAAGCGCTGACTGCTTCTTTGGATACGAGAGCAATTGAAATACAGGAGGTCGAAAAAATGCTTGACTGTGCCGATGGAATCCAATACGAGTTCTCAGACAGCAAATACAACTTTACCGGAAGGTGGTATGAAAAAGAGATAGACGGGATTTCTCACTATATCACGGTAAACGACGGAAGCGAACTGTACTTTGCCGCTTATGGTACAAATACAGTCGATATATACTTTACCGTGATAACAGAGAAAAAAACACCGTATTTTGCCTACTCGATAGATGGAAGTGAACCGGTTCGCCAGCTAATCACCGAGTCCGCCATTCCTCTTCCGGATAAGGGCGCTCATATTATCCGTATCATTACCGACGGTATCACCGAGAGCGAAAGAAAATTCAGCGGAGAAATCGGTTTTGCATTCAGAGAAGCAGACGCCGGCAATGGCAAAATTATCGGAATCAAGCCGGTCTCCAAAACGATCATGTTTTTCGGAGACAGCATAACAGAGGGAGTACGCGCACTCAGCATGGACGCCGACAGTGACGGAAACAGCGCTACACACTCTTATCCGTGGTATTGTTGCCGAAGCCTCGGCGCGATACCGGTAAACGTTGGATTCGCCGCCTCGGGAATCGTAGGAGCCGGTTCCTTTGCCCCCTGTCTTGAAACGATAGATAAACTCTCGGCAACAAGAAATACCGACAGCATCCCTGCGCCTGATATCGTAATACTTGCTCACGGTCACAACGATATCTATTTTTCCAGCGCTGATTTTGTTCCGAGATATAACGCTGTTCTCCGGAGGCTTCATGAAAAATATCCAGATACGAAAATTGTGATTCTGATTCCTTTCAGCCAAACTCACGCAGAAGATATACGAAGCTGTGCCTCCGAATTCGAATTCATAAAGCTCATAGAAACCGACGGTTGGAATCCCGCTACTACCGACGGAATTCATTTGAGCGCAGCAGGGGCCAAAACTGCCGGATTTAAGCTTGCTTCCGAGCTTGAAAAAATATTCGGAGAAGATTATTTCTGAAGCATCGGAAAATTTCAATAGATTAAGGCAATACCGCACAATAAAGGCGTTAGCTGTGCACTCGGCGGTATTACCTTAAACAAATCCTTTTTACTTATTTATATGGCAAAACTCTTATAAATACTGCCGATACAGGTTTTTAGCATTTCTATACTTCAGCTATCCTGAATTTTTTCTTCCTTCCATAACCTGATTACCCCTATATCACTGAGATTTTTTAACAAAATCATAACAAGAGGAAAGACGAAAAGCCCCGAAAAGCCCATAAATTTATAACCGGTATACATAGCAATTAACGTCACCAAAGGAGATAGACCGGTACTGTGACCGACGATTTTCGGCTCCACAACCTGACGGACTGTCCATATTACCGCAAAAACAATAAGGAGCCCCACTCCCGTATACGTCTCTCCCCGAATTAGAAGTACTGCCGCCCACGGTATAAGCACCGTTCCAACGCCCAACACCGGAAGAATATCAATAAGAGCAATAACCGCCGCGAGCGTGAGAGCATAGGGAATCTTCAGGCAAAGAAAACCGATAAGAAGCTGAACAAAGGTAATAAAAAGAATCATCAAATATGCCTTAACATACTTTATTCCCGCTGAAGTCAGCTTTTTTTTCGCTTCAAACAGATGATGACGGGACGAATCGGGAAGCTGATTTGCGATAAAGGAATTGACGCTGTTTACATCGGCTCCCATATAAAAGGTAGCCACTACGAGTACTATAGTAAATAAAATAATCCCCGGAAGCGATGACGCAAAACTCATTACTGCAGCAGGAATTTTAGCGGAAAAAGAGGCAACTGCGCTTTCAATCATCGATGTTGCTGCCTGGCGCACCCGTTCGGCAGCATCTCGGTTTTCGATTCGGTCGAGAAACGGCAGCTTATCGGACATGCTCTCAATATAATCAAAAATGTCTCCCACTGCGTCGGCAGCGTCGGACATCAGATTCTCAGCAAGTCCTCTCATCTCCGATATCACTCTGCTGCACACAGCAATAAGAAGACCGGATATCAGAACAAAAACAAAAAATACACAAATAAAAGATACCATTTTGCGGGGAAGTTTCGTGCGACGGCAAATTCTGTTTATTGCCGGACGGAGAAGCATCGCCGTTATCCATGCAACGACAAACGGCAAAAACGGTTTCAACAGGTATTTTAAAGTTATAAATCCTGCTGTTAAACCAATTATCACATAGGCAGCGATTACAAGAACCTTTTTATATCTCTCCGTCGGAAGATATGACATAGCTTTCCTCCTTCGCATTGGCGATGACAGTTTATCCATGCAGTAAAAAATAATTATCTACCATATTATATACCCTTATTTCATGATAAATTCATCTTACTGTAAAATAAAAAAGGGGATAAAAAGGAAGAGGAAATACAGATGAGGGAAGCGCTTGCAAGAGGCACACAGGAAACGGAAAGGGAGCGTAGGAGGGAAAGAGTGGATAAAAA
>USPP01000147.1 GCA_900556615.1 uncultured Eubacteriales bacterium | reverse complement strand
ACCGCTTCGGGTACAGTACGCATGAGCATGGCGCTTCCTTTCAGGTTATGTATTCAACAGGCTCGCGGTTGCTTTTAAAGGACAGTGATGATATTCCATACTGTCCGGGTGTAACCGATGCGACCGATAAGGCATACAGTGAGTTCTATTCGCTGATCGATTCCTCATACGCGACGATGTATTTCAATAAGGATGGAGATAAATCGGTAGATGTCGAAGCGGAGCAGGCTTTGTTTTGGGATACCTATGTAAACGGTCTGACAACAATGGGTGATTATGATTTTGAGTTTGGTCTTGTGCCGTGGCCGAATTTTAACGAGGGCGATGAGGGATATTCCTGTCATGTATCCTGTTATGTCCATGAATTCGGAGTACCGTACACGGTTTTAGACGCGGAACGTACAAGCGCGATTATCGAGGCTCTTTGCTACGGTGGATATCAGTCTGTAATAGATGAATATTATGAGCAGACGCTTCAAATTCAGAAGTCGCGGGATGAAGAATCGAAGGAAATGCTCCAAATTATAAAAGATTCAAGAGCGTACGATCTCGGCTTTTTCCACACCTCGCTTGATCCGCTGTCGAATATGGGCAATCTGATAGCGACAATTCCGACGCACAGCTTGGCAACCTTCTATAATAAGTATAAAACCTCAATTGATACGAAGCTGGCAGAACTCATAGAAAAATATGAATGAGAACTGCCGCAGAAGAGATAATGTCTGCTGCGGATTCTCATCATAAAATAAAATTCCGGATCAACCGGAACGGGAGGAAACATATGAAAAAAATTATTTCAGCACTCTTAGTCTCATTTTGCATTCTTTCAATGCTACCGCTTGCGGCGTTTGCCGAGGAACCCTCGGTAAAGCCTGTTGCGTGGTATGATTTTGAGGATGCGGAAAATCTCGGAAAGGACAAAAGCGGCAACGGCAACGACCTTATATCGCTCGGAACACCCGAACAGGTGGAGGAAGGCCCCAGTGGGAACGCTGTATTCTTTGACGGGCTTAGCTCTCTCTACGCCAAAACCTCCAAAGACAATGGGTACGGAGAAGATTATGCGGATGTGATTGCGGCCTCCGGTTCTAAAAAGCTGACAATTGCATATTGGATCAAAAATGAAATTTCCGACTATGATAACTTTGACATATCCACATGGAGACGTATTATATCAAACGGACATGACGGCGGAGCGCTTCAGGACGAAACCGGCAATGCGTTCGGCGGCTTTACCATGCTTTCCCTTGCCGATAATTACATTATTCCTACTTTAGTGAATCCGGCAATTATGGTTGACAGGGTGGAAAGACATGACGGCTCCTGTACCGGAAATACCGCTACATATCCCTATGAGGAAGGCAAATGGTTTTTTATCGTATGGACAGCCGATGCGACTACCGGTCAGTTCTGTTATTATGTCAACGGAGAAAAGCTTTATGATCAGACGGCAGATGTAAATGAGTCCGGTGGAATAAAGCTTGCTAACACTGCTCGTCCGTTCGCGCTTGCGGCTAATACCTGTTATGACGCTGAAAATGATGAAATGGTCGTAAATCATTCCTATACAGGCGCTCTTGACGAGGTAATGGTTTTTGATTCGATTCTTTCTGCTACTGATATTTCCTATTATATGTCGGCAACAGGTGCGGACCTGCCAGAGACAACGCCCGATACCTCTTCTGAGGCTCCCAATACTTCCGCACCCGATACAAGCGTATCCAAGCCGGATACCTCTGCGGAGGAAACCGCTCCCCATACCTCCGGAACAGAGAGCAGCACACAGAAACCGGCGGAGAGTACAGAGGCTCCCTCTGACGACGGAGGCGTTCCGACAGGCCTTGTCATCGGAATCGTCGCTGCTGTTGTGGTAATAGCTGCGGTGGCTGCGGTAATAATTGTAAAGAAGAAGAAAAAATAATACCCGGTTTCAGAAGTCAACGATAAAAAATCCTTTTTTCGCTGGCTTTGCCGACAAAAAGCTTCTTTAAGACGTGCAAAGCGAATCCATGCGCCGTGCGTGGGCAGTGAAATTGCCGGCGGCGATAAGCGCGCCTATCCCCACTGCACGGCTCATATCATAAATCTAAATGCAGCTTTGCTTTTGGATAAAAATAATTGAAGGAGAACAATTCAATGAAAAAAGTATTTGTATTGATCAGCGCCGTTTTACTCTGTACAGCCTTTCTCAGTGTATCTGCCGAGGACGTAAGACCGACCGATGTTGACGCTGAACTCGGAGAGCATCTTGTGATCAAAACCCAAAAAACAGAAATGTTCAGTTGGGACGGAATTTTCCAAGCGGGGCTCAGTTACGGTGCAATTGAAAACGAAGCTTTGAAGCTTCCTAAAACCGATGCAAGACAAATGGTGAGCTTATATTATGATCAGGGAACGACCGTTCATTCCGGAGAGGGTGAGGCTCACTGGGACGATAAATATTCCATTGATACCAAGGCATACAAGTTTTTTACCGTAACTTATAAATCGGCAGGAAAATTTACGTTTCATTGGATGTTTAGCTATAATTCCACCGATGGTTCGGAATTTGATGCAAACGGCTTCAACCCGGATTTTGAGATTCCCGCATCGGCTGAGTGGACTACCGCAATCTTGGCTATTCCCGCAGATAAGGTGTCTTCCGCGACTGCCGTCACAAAGCTTACCCGTTGGGATCTCCTGAGCGCGGAAGAGGATGTTTATATTAAGGATATCGGCTTCTTTACCAGCGAAGCGGATGCCAATGCTTATTATAACCCACAGCCGGAACCTACGCCGTCAACCGACGATTCTTTTGCGGCAGCTGCTGTTATTCTGACGGCGGCAGCTGCAGGAATCACAATTATTTCAAAGAAGAAGAGATAAAATAAGCTGTATAATGCAGAGAAAGGGTTGCCGCATTAACGCGGACAGCCCCTTGGTATAGTCTCTCGAAGCGAAGGAATTTTTCTGATTTAAGGCGTGAACAAATACTTTGTGCATGGTTCATTGGCAGAAAGAGTGGGGGATAAATGAAAAAAATATTGTCTTTAATTTGCCTTGTATTGTGTATTTCCTGTTGTTTTTCCTGCGGGAATGCTTCGGAATCCTCCGATACGGAAAACAAAAGCGACGGAAATACATCCGGTACAGAAATTGTAAATACCGATTCGGAAAAAAACGATTCGGAGAAAGAGGATAAGATGAGATTAGGAGCATATGTATGGTATGGCTTTTCCTATGAAGGAAACCATTATACTGACCGTCTGATGACGGAATTTGCCGGCAGAGAGCCGATTTGGGGATGGACTGAGGATAGTCTTTCCAATATGGCCTATCAGATTCAGATTGCGAAGGAGAACGGTCTTTCCTTTTTTGCTTTTGACTGGTATTACGGACATCCCGAACTGAATCAGGCTGTTATGAATTTCTCCCGGGCGGAAGGTCAGGAAGATATGGAATTCTGCCTCATGGTTGCCAATCACGACGGTGCAAGGATTACTTATGATACCTGGAAGGACGCCTGTAATACCTTTATCAGATATATGTCGAAGAAAAATGCGCTTAAGGTTAACGGAAAACCGGTGATTATATTCTATGTTATCACAAACCTGGTGACTGATCTCGGCGGTACGGATAAAGTAAGGGAATGCTTTGATTATCTCAGAGCACAGACTGAGGCTTACGGTGGCGCTTATATTATCGGCTGCGAATGTCCTTACGGAACGCCGTCGACCGGCGCTATTGATTTTAACTATGAGAGTTTTTCTGTCGAGGCGCTTCAGAAGCGGCTTAGCAGGGATAAGGAATGTGGGTTTGACGCGCTGACGGGATATAATTACAGGAGATATTCCCCGATTGAGGGAAGCTATGAGCTTTCCTATCAAACGATGACGCAGCAGCATGAAATTTCATGGGATGCCATATCAGAGTATTCAGACCTTGCTTATGCACCTTGTATCCTTTCCGGATGGGATTGCCGTCCGTGGGAAACCGATTGGTCGGGAAATACGACGGGATACGGCGGAGGTCTTTACGCAGCATATTCTGAACGCCTATCAATGGCTTCAGGACAATCCTGAACAAAGCGCGGGTAATATTGCACTTATCTATGCGTGGGATGAAGTATGTGAGGGCGGATTTCTGATCCCTACCAAAGGAGAGGGGTTTAAGATGCTGGAAGGGTTAAAGAATGCCGTAGATCAAATCAATAACGCTCAATGACAAAGTGTTTTTGAACAGCTTTATGTTTCATCTTTCAGGAATTGGATGTGAATTGATGTCTGTATCATCGCCGAGGCAGTTGAAAATGCGGTATCGGAGCCATATAGGATCACGCAGTCAAGTTATAAGTAAAATGAGGTTTATATGAATACCATTTTTAATAATACGTATGCAAATTATTTCGAACTCGCGGTTCAGATTGATCCGCACAGCAGACTTTTCTGCTGTATCTGCGAAGGCAGAGGCATAATCGCAGATAAAGTGAAGCTTGCCTTTGAGGATGCGAACGGGAATGAACTTTTTGATGTGAATTCCTATCAAAAAGCGGAGTATATATGGGAGCAGCCTCCGCATATTCCCTGTACGAAAATTACCGAGCGATTGTCGGACGGGAATGAAGCAATGCCCTCTGTGATAGATATTGTATATACGGTAAAGAGAGACGGAATAGACTGTGAGGCTGTCGGACTTCCGAAAGATGTTTTTCCTTGTTTCAGAGGAGAGCTTATCTTCGGAGAGGGAGATGACTGCATGGCGGTATGCCTTGACAGAGATATAAAGCAGGATGATTTCCGTTCGGCTTTGGGACCTGTCGTGTGTAAAATCGATGATTCTCTCTTTGACAGAAAGACGGATGAGGCGCTGACGGTAAAAGGAACGGCATCCGAGCGTCTGGGATATTCGTGGTCTTCTCAGAGATATACCTTTGAGGCTAAAGGAAAGCTTTCTCTGATTACGCATCGGCATGTTTATGAGCAGAGATTCAGAACCCGGTATTCTCCTATCAACAAAAACAATACTTTTCCGAAGCCGCCGGCGGGCTGGATGACATGGTATGCCGTTATGTTCGGGGCGTCAGAGGACGCAGTGCTGAAAAATGCGCAGTGGCAGAGGGAAAATCTTTATGACTACGGAGCAGACACAATCTGGGTGGATTGGGAATGGTATCATTCTGCGTTTGACAATGCGGAAGCACCCGAAAATATCGGTTATTTTTCTCCCGATCCCGTGAGATATCCTCACGGCATG
>USPP01000146.1 GCA_900556615.1 uncultured Eubacteriales bacterium | reverse complement strand
CCCTCTATGGGGCAGCACGCCGTCATTTCAATTCTGCTTTACCGCATACTTATTTTTGAAATATTCATAGGAAACGTTAAATGACGCTTCTCCGTCTCCGGATTTTAAGCCGCGGAGATACTCATGAACGTCCATGCTGTCGTGAGAAATTTCAATAAGGCAACACGCAATATTCGAACAGTGATCGGATACACGTTCAAGGTTATTCAAAAGGTCGGAAAGGACAAATCCCAATTCTATCGTGCATTCCTGACGCTGAAGCCGAAGAATATGCTGTGTTTTGAGATAATCCTTCAGATAATCGATAACCTGCTCAAGCGGTTCGACTTTGATTGCAATGGAAAGGTTATTTTCTTCAAAAGCCGACAAAGCAAGCTCAAGTATTTCATTTACGGCGTCAAGAAGCGTTTGAAGCTCATTTTTTGCCGTCTCCGAAAAAACCAGCTTTTTACTGAATATTTCTTCCGATGATTCGAGAATATTAACCGCATGATCGGATATTCGTTCGAAATCTCCGATCATATGAAGCAGCTTGTTCGCTTCAACACTGTCCTTCTCCGTCATACTCAGACTGGACAGCTTTACAAGGTAGGTGCCGAGCTTGTCCTCATACATATCGACCTGATTTTCCGCTTCTCTCACTTCCTCATTGGCTTTGTCGCTGTAATTCCAGATACATTCCATTGCTTTTCTGAGGGAAGAAACGGCTGTTTCCGCCATTATGACCGCAACCGCATGACAGCGCTCAATGGCAACTGCGGGAGTAGCGAGCAAACGCTCGTCGAGAAGCTGTCCCTCCGACGTCTTTTTGGAATCGGACACAATACGGCAGGCAAGCTTTTCGAGAAGAGAAGACGCCGGCATAAGGATTAACAGCGCTATGATTTTGAAGCCTGTATGAATAACGGCGATCCCCAGCGGAGAAACCGCATTGTTGACAAAGGCAGGCTCAAAGATCATTACCAATATGTAATATACCGGAAGTATAATCAGCGTTGCAATCAGATTAAAGAGCAAATGTACGACGGCTGCACGCTTTGCATTTTTGGAAGCACCTATCGACGAGATCATTGCGCTGATACAGGTTCCGATATTCTGTCCCATAATGACCGGCACCGCCGTTGCCACCGTTATGCTTCCCGTCATGGTAAGCGCCTGAAGAATACCGACCGAAGCCGAGGAGGACTGAATAATGGCGGTAAAAGCCGCTCCGACCGCAACACCAAGCAAAGGGTTGGAAAACAGGGTGAGAATATTGGTAAACGCAGGAACATCGCGGAGGCCAGACACTGCCGAAGACATAAATTCCATGCCGAACATAAGAACGGCAAAGCCGAGAAGGATATGTCCGATGTCCTTTCTTTTCTGCTTTTTTGCGAAGCAGAAAAGGAGCATTCCTATAAAAGCCAATATGGGAGTAAAGGTAGCAGGCTTAAACAGACTCAGTATAAACCCGGCGCTTTCTCCCGTAATTCCCGTAGTGCTGAGAAGCCATGAGGTGACGGAGGTTCCGAGGTTTGCACCCATAATGACGCCGGTAGCCTGATGAAGTGTCATAAGTCCCGAGTTTACAAAGCCGACAACCATTACTGTTGTAGCGGAGGAGGACTGAATTATCGCCGTGACACCGAGACCGAGAAGGAAGCCCTTGAAAGGATTCGACGTCATACTTCCGAGAACAGTTTTGAGCTTGCCGCCCGCAAGCTTTTCGAGGGAGCTTCCCATCACATTCATTCCGTAAAGAAATAAGGCAAGCCCTCCGAACAGAGAAAACACATCAAAAACAGACATTTTACTTTTTTATTATCCTTTTAATTTCATAATCATTTCTTTTTCGAAACTACCACAGTTTAATATTATAGCTTTTTTTGTCAAGAAAAAAATGTTATATTGTTAATTAAAAGTGAACAAAAAATTAAAAATATGATTATTTTGTGAAAACTCATCAATAAAAGATGAATTGCCCCTGATATTTTATCCGTTATTAATATATAGGAAAATATCAAATATTCATAATGATTCCGAAATCTTCAGATATCGGATCGCGGAAAAGCTCCAGCATCGGCGGGTTGAACGTAAAATAAATGAAAAAAATAATAACAGCGGCAATGATACAAATCGCTATAATGCTCGAATTATTCGACGCAAACAGACGTCCGCTTTTCATCAGCTTACAGGAAAGCGAATAGGTTATTGCCGCCGAAATAACAAAAATTGCAATATCCGCAGCAAGAAAGTGCTGTCCTATGATTCCGGAGTAGGTGTAATAAAGAAATACAATCGCTGCCATTCCGATGAGAACCGCATAAATTCTTGCCGCGAAAAAATTTTCGACTTCTCTCCCGTAAACAAAGTATTCTACCACCGAAAAGATCAGAGTAGGAAACAATAAAAGCTTCAGATGCTCCCATACGCTTTCATTCACGGGAGCAAAAGCGCCGATAAAGGTGTTTCCGCCCGATATCTCAAATGCAAAATGAGAAAGAACCCCTGCTATCAGTGTAAAAGCAAATCCGATGAAAGAGAGTTTTTGAATCCTTTTTTGTGTGTTCGTATCGCATCACCTCGCTTAATTCTATTTCATAAAAAACATAATTATTACTGCAAATAGTACCGATTTATGAAAATAATGCTTGACAAGAATCAATTTGTGAGTTATAATAGTGCGGTGAGAACTTGTTTTCTCCTTGCTGCCGGAATTCTTACCGGCGGTCTTATGTCCATAAGGAGGTGTAAAAATGGAAAAGAACAACGCATCTTATGAAACTCTGTTTGTTGTTGATCTTACCCCCGGTGATGAAGCCGTAAAATCTGTTATCGAAAAGTTCACTGCTCTTATTGCGGATAACGGAGCCATTACCGAGGTAAACGAGTGGGGCAAGCGTAAGCTTGCTTATCCGATCAACGACATGAATGAAGGTTACTATGTGCTTGTAAAATTTACGGCGCCCACTGCTTTCCCGGCTGAGCTTGAACGTGTTTTCAGCATTACCGACGGAATCATGCGCTTTATCGTAGTAGCACAGGAAGCTTAAGCTTGAAGGAGGTGTGTAAGTTATGGCAAATTTCAACTTCAACAAAGCAATTCTCGGCGGACGTCTTGTTGCCGATCCGGAACTAAAGCAGACACAGAGCGGTATCCCGGTCTGTTCCTTTACCGTTGCCGTAAGTAGAAGATATCAGTCAAGAAATAATAACGAATCTCAGTCGCAGCCACAGGCGGATTTTATAAATATAGTCGCATGGCGTCAGCAGGCGGAATTTGTTACCCGTTATTTCAGAAAGGGCAGCTCCATCTGTATTGTCGGTCAGATTCAGATAAGATCCTGGACGGATAATCAGAATCAAAAACGATATGCAACAGAAGTAGTTGCTGATGAAATTCAGTTTGTTGATGCGAAAGGCGAAGGCTCTGCTGTTTCACAGCAAGGCGGAGGCGCCTCGGCTTATACTCCTGACAATTACGCGCCCTCATTTTCGTCACAGCAGGAGGCAGCACCGAAATTTGAAGAAATGTCAAATGACGATGATTTGCCGTTCTGAACCAGAGCGGGTATAATCTGTCTGTCGGAGCGGACGGAATTATGCCTAAAACATTTTTTACAGGAGGTTTATAAGAGATGGATAAGGACAATTCTCAGCAGAAGCCCTTTCGTCAGGGAAACAGAAGACGCAAAAAGGTTTGCGTATTCTGCGCTGCTAAAATCGAGCATGTCGATTATAAAGATATCGCAAGACTCAGCAAATGCATCAGTGAACGCGCGAAGATTCTTCCCAGAAGAATCAACGGTACCTGTGCACTTCATCAGCGCCAGCTTACTGTCGCTGTAAAAAAAGCACGTCATATGGCGCTTCTTCCCTATATCAGCGATTAATGAAAATAAAATGCTCCGTCCAAAAGACGGGGCATTTTTGTTAAATCATGAATTTATTGTTAATTTTGCAACATTTTATTGCATTATCAGTTGTCGCATAAACGAATTGGACATATTATATTAATAAAATGCTTTGAAAGGAACGGTTAAATTCCGATACTTAATAATGCAAATTTTTTCACAAAGCCGAAAAACAATCATTTTACTGACCATGATGCTGAGCGCATTGATTTTTTCATCATGCGCAATACAGAAGGCGGAGAATAAGGAGGATGTTCTTCAACCCATTGTTCCTGACGCAGGTTCTACAGTGGATACCCCAATCGAAGATAATGAATACAGTGATGATTTCATAATTGAAATTGAACGCCCCAATATTAAAGGGGACGGTCATGACGCTACCTCAGACGACGTAACCGATGATGTCGATTCCGACAGTGAGAGTTCAGGTTTTGACCGTAACAATAATTCAATATCCGAAGAGCTCGCAGACGATGACACCGAGCTTATGGGAGGATATGAGGGATCAAACACCGAGATTGATGATGAGGATGAAGAAACGGAAGAAACCGAAGAAACCGATTCCGTCGATTATCCTGTATTCGATCCTAATGATGTTGAAATGGGAGAAAATGCCGATAAGATAGATTTGTACGATGTTCCTCTCTCCGCCGAAAAACAAAGCTACGTTATGGAAATGGCTGAATATTTTAACATACCTCCCGAATTGATCTTCGGCGTGATGTATGTTGAATCACGATACGACGAAACCGTAATCTCCTCAAACGGAAAATATATAGGAATCATGCAGATAGCAAAATCAAACCTCAATACACTGAATAAAAAATTCGGAATAACCGATCTGACCGACTATCTTCAAAATGTAAAATCCGGAGCCTATTTTCTCTCCTACTTCTATAAGAAATACGACGGAGATATTAATAAAGTACTTATGTGCTATCATTGCGGAGAAGGCGGAGCCAATACACGCTGGCGAAACGGTATTACACAGGACTCCTATTGCAGAAAAGTCATAAAAGAGATGAACCGTATTCTTTCTGCGGAATAAATACATTTTTAGATTGCACCGTATCCTTTCAGGCGCTTTTTTCGAAAAAGCCCTGAAATTTTCAAAAATATCTACCAGCCGAAAACATTGTTTTCGGCTTTTTCTTCTTTCCTCTTTCTTTTCTATGGGGCGTTGCCCCATACCCCATTTAAGCCCTTTTTGAAAAAAGGGCTTAAAAATCCCAAAAACTTTTGATGAGGGATAAGTAAGGTTTTGGATAAGTGGAGTTTTATCTTAAAGCCTGATTTCTTGCCAAGCGGCGCGCTTCCGCAAAAACTCTTATTTTCCTTGCCAAGCGGAAATGTATTTCCGGAAAATCTCATATTCTCCC
>USPP01000145.1 GCA_900556615.1 uncultured Eubacteriales bacterium | reverse complement strand
AAGAATGAACCGAGAATACAGATCGAAACAATCACAATCGGAGCAGCCGTTGAAAGCATACCGAGTCCGATACCGTCGATAATCTCGGTGGCACAGCCGGTCTCGGCGGTTTTCGCAAGATGCTTTGTAGGCTTATAGGAATCCGAAGTAAAGTACTCTGTACAAAGTCCTATCGCAACTCCCGAAACAAGCCCTAACAGAATCGCACCGTAAAGCCCGATAAAATCTTTCCCGAGAGCAAAACGGACAATCGGATAAGCGGCAAGAGCAATAATGACCGCAGAAAGATTGGTTCCGCGTCTCAGGGCACCGAGAAGATTTTTCTGAGAGGTATTTTCCTTTGTCCGAACAAAAAATGTCCCGATAATCGAGGCAAGTACACCGACTGCGGCAAGCAAAAGCGGCACCAGCATTGCTCTCGTACGGTCAACCGACGCAACCTCATTAAACGCCGTAATTCCAAGTGCCGAGGCGGAAATAACAGAACTCACATAGGACTCGTACAGATCCGCTCCCATACCGGCAACATCTCCCACATTATCTCCGACATTGTCTGCTATACAAGCCGGATTTCGCGGATCGTCTTCCGGAATGCCTGCCTCTACCTTACCGACAAGATCTGCTCCGACATCGGCGGCTTTTGTGAAAATTCCTCCTCCTACTCTCGCAAATAACGCCATTGACGACGCGCCCATACCGAAATTAATCATCGCTCCCGATATCTCCTCTACGGGAAGTCTGAAAACAAGCTTGAGCAGAATATACCATACCGAAATATCGAGAAGGCCCAAACCGACAACCGTAAGTCCCATTACCGAACCTGCGGAGAAGGCGACTCGCAAGCCGCTGTTGAGGCTTCCACGGCAAGCGTTTGCTGTTCTTGAATTGGCAGAGGTCGCAATTTTCATTCCAATAAATCCGGAAAGTGCGGAAAAGAATCCGCCCGTAACAAACGCAAAGGGAACAAAACGATTTATGTAACCGAGAAGCGACATCGCACCGAGAAGAAGGAACATAACGAGAAAAAAGATTCCTACTATTTTATACTGACGCTTGAGATATGCCTTTGCTCCCTTCCTTATTGATTTTGATATTCCTATCATCACCTCGTTGCCCTCAGGATAACGAAGTACCTTTTTTGCCGTAAGCGCAACGTAAATAAGCGCAATCACCGCTGCGAGCAAGGTAGCGGCGGCGATTGCATTGCCGTAAGTGTTAAGACCGCCTTCACCGACATCCTTAAGCCATTTTAAAATCGAATCCATACAAGAGAGACCTCCGGATAAATTTTATTTCTGTTAATATAATATCACATTTTTTGTTATATTGCAACTGTAATTTTAATATTTTTGTAACATAAACACGCATTTATGTGAAATTAAATGTTAAATATCACACCTTATTTCATTTTGTCAAAGAACGATGCTCCTCCGGATATAATAAGGAGCCCTCCGAAAAGCTTTCTGAGTAAAGATACATCTATCATAGACGCCATAAACGATCCTATAATGGCAAATAACGCTCCGGAAACGGAAAGCATTAAAATGGGCATAAGCTTCAGCGAACGTTTTTTGATGTTAACAACAAGCGCTGAAAGAGATGCGCAAACAAAAAACAGCAAATTGATTCCTTGTGCGGCAAGCTGATCGATATTTCTGACCAAAGAAAGATAGATAACAAGCAGTCCTCCGCCCCCGACTCCCATTCCGGCGAGCACAGAGATTAAAAAGGAAGCAACCATATCCATAAAAAACATATACCGGTCTTCCGTTCATCAAATTCATTCATACCGTCAGAGTAGTGAAAGCGCTTTCACTACACTGCTATTATAGTACTAAATTATCAAAATGTCAACAGGCTTTAAAAAGAAACTTAAGGAATTGCTGAATAAATCGGCTATGCAGGATATCCGAGATGATTTTTTTGAACGGCAAGGCAAAAAACGCAGGAATATATGGTTAATATTTCAAGGTTTTTTAACGATACCGGACAATAAATCAGCCGGAAAGATGCGTTGACGATTTATTCAGTGATTCCTTAAGGCAATACCGCCGGGCTCATGCCTCGCGCTTTGATGATTCACCTGCGAGACAATTTTCCGTCATACTTCACATATTTTGCCGACAGAGAGTCACTCTTGCCTTCTCAAATTGGTATCGTCTGACAAAAAATATGACTGTGCTCTGCACCGTCAGAATCCGGCGGTATTGCCTAAAAAAGCAGTCATCAGAGCTTTCTTCTTATAAGCAGGCGTAAAAGCGCCTTACCGTTAAAAGGAACAAGCGGATAGAGATATGACCGACTTCCGTCCACCGTTTTGTTCAACGCAATCAGAACAACCGAAAGCAGCAGTCCGACAATAAATCCCCACACTCCGAAAAATTCTACAGCAAGCAGGAGAAGAATTCTGAGGAATTTTACCGCATAGCCGAGTTCATAGCTCTGCTGTGTAAAGGAGGCAATCGCCACGATAGCCATATACAATATCGTCTGCGGAGAAAACCAACCTGCGTCCACTGCATAATCTCCGAGTATAAGTCCGCCTACCACCGAAAGGGAATTTCCCAGCATACTCGGCGTATTCAGAGAAGCAAGCTTAAGTCCGTCTATCATAAACTCCGCAAGCAAAAGCTGCATCAGCAGCGGTACGGCAGCGGGCTCGTTTATATTGATAAATTCAAGCCAGCTCGGAAGTGAATCCGGCGTTTTTATGAGAAGATACCACAGCGGTGTCAGAATGAACGCCAAAAAAAAGATAAACATCCGCGTAATCCGTAAATATGTTCCCGACAGCGGCGGAAAATAAAAATCATCCGTCTCCTGAAGAAAGTCAAAAATTCCCGTCGGAAGCATCATAACCTGCGGTGAATTATCACATACGATTATTACGCTTCCTTCCTCAAGCATCGCAGCCGCCGTATCAGGGCGTTCCGTATATCGAATTTTGGGAAAGGGATTATACCAACCGCGGTGAATAAGACATTCCGCCAGACTTTCCTGAGACATATTGAGCGCCGAAACCTTTATGGAATTCAGCTTAGCTCTCATTTTGCTTACAAACTCAGAATTTGCCTTTCCCTCCACATAACATAGTGCTATGTCGCAGCCTGCCGGATTTCCGACCGTAATCCTCTCGGCTCTCAGCATGGGATCTCGCAGCCTTCGCCGAATAAGGGAGGTGTTTCTGACGAGAGATTCCGCAAAGCCGTCCCGAGGACCTCGCAGAACGCGGTCGTTCTCCGGCTCTTCCACAGAACGCAGGGGATAACTTTTCGCGTCAATAATCGCTCCGACCGGAATTCCCGATACGATAAGCACCGCTTTGCCGGAGAGCACTCCCGCACTCAGCGTCTTCGCATCGGAACTCAGCGTTACATCGTGATGCGGAAGATTGTAGATGCATATTTCAGGTGAATCGGCTTTTATAACAAATTCAAGCAGCTTCTCTGCGATATCTTCATCAAGCAATCCTGCGACAGAGTAAAATGAAGCGTCATAGTTTCCTGCCGCTTTTAATTCCCTTCTCTGGATATCAAAGCTTGCGGCTACTCCGAGTAAACCATCAAGCGATTCGGTAAGCTTTTTATAACCGTCCATAGATCCTCCGAAAAATGTTTCTCTGTATATTATTACCCGACATATCGGCAATTATGAACCGTCTTATTTTATTTCATATAAATTTTATTTCATATAAACTCCGGCATAACCGAGATTTTTTAAGGCAATACTGCACAATGATTGTTGTACAGATGCGCCGCCGGATTTTTCGTCAGATAATATAAATTGAGGAGGCAAGAGTTACCCCTCTGCCGACGAAATTTCTGAAGTATGACGGAAAAGCGGCAAGCAAATACGCAACAAAGGCGTTAGCCGTGCACCCGGCGGTGTTGCCTTAATATCACGATCCATTATTATTGGAAAATATACCGATTTTTAATCAATATGTCACAAAACATATTTTTTTGCCTGCTATACTGATAATAGATATAAAACATATCTCGGAATCGAGAGAAAGAGGAGGTTGCAAATATGAAAAAGGTTTACCTCATAACAGGCGGCTTCGGACATCTGGGATATAATCTTGTAAGTATGCTGCTAAAAACAGGAGATGAAATAAGGGTTTTTGAAAATTCCGAAACAAATCTCTTCGCCGGCACCGGCGTCGGGCTTGTATCGGGAGATATCAGAAGGAAAGAGGACATTGAAAGACTTTTTGAAGGAGTAAGCGAATGTGAGGTGTCCGTTATTCACTGTGCCGGAATCGTTTCCATAGCCTCAAAATATGACCAAACAGTCTATGACGTGAATGTGACCGGCACCAAAAATATGGTTGACGCAAGCCTTGCACACGGGGTTTCCCGATTTATATATGTAAGCAGTGTTCATGCTATTACTGAGAAAAAGAGAGGGGAACTTATATCGGAAATACCTGTATATGAGCCGGATAAGGTATTCGGGCTTTATGCGAAAACGAAGGCGGAAGCAAGCAATTATGTACTCAAAGCTTCGCGTCGGGGGCTTAATGCCTCTATCGTGAATCCGTCCGGCATGATCGGACCGGGGGATAGAAAAATCGGTCATACCACCCGTCTTATTGTTGATTATTTGAGAAAAAGGCTTATAAGCGGGGTACGGGGAGGCTATGATTTCGTCGATGTAAGAGACGTATGCGATGGGATAATGCGCTGCCTTGAGAACGGAAACAGCGGAGAAAGCTATATTCTTTCGGGACATTATATCTCGGTGAAAGAGCTGCTTGACACGCTTCATAATCTGACCGGACAGAAAAAAATTAGAAGCTATCTGCCGATGTGGTTCATAGAACCTCTTGCTCCGCTTGCCGAAGCGTACTATAAAATAATGAGAACAAAACCGCTTTTCACACGTTATTCTCTCTACACTTTAAGAAGTAACGGTGCTTTTTCACATGAAAAGGCTTCAAGAGAACTCGGCTATCTCCCCCGCGGCTTCACGGAAACATTGCGCGACACCGTGTTATGGCTTGAAAAGGAGGGACTTGTGCCTATGAAATATCGTGCCAAAGCAGTTCTTTCTGGGCAATAACATGGTCAGGAAGCCATTGTTTTATCCGAAGCATAATCAACTCTGAACATCCCTCTTTCGTGGAGATAAACAGCAGGAGAAACAATATATATCCTTGATAAGACTTTTTTGTATTGAATTTTCACTTTTTAAGGTAATCTACTTTCATATCTATAGCAATACCGCACAATGATTGTTGTGCAGTTGTGCCGTCGGATTTTTCGTCAGACAATACAAA
>USPP01000144.1 GCA_900556615.1 uncultured Eubacteriales bacterium | reverse complement strand
GCGACTCCCTCTGCTTCAGAATCCAGATTTATGAGTTTTTTAGCATGTACGACCGAATAATCAAATCCGGAAGCGCCGTAAAGACCTGTTTCCTCTCCGGTGGTGAACAAACATTCAAGCTCAGGATGACAAAGCGTCTCGTCATCAAGCGCATAAAGCATTGCCGCAACCGCCGCTCCGTCATCTCCCCCGAGAGTCGTCCCTCTTGCTCTCAGCCAGCCGTCCTCCACATACAGTTCAAGTCCCTCCGTCTGAAAATCATGCTCTGTTCCGGCATTTTTTTCACATACCATGTCGGTATGTCCCTGAAGCATAACGCACGGTTGTGTCTCATAGCCCGGCGTTGCCGACTTTCTGATAAAAACATTATTCAAGCCGTCTCTCAGACAAAACAAGCCTCTGTCCGCCGCAAACTTCTCTATATAATCGGCAATATTTTTTTCATTTCCAGAACCGCGGGGGATGGCGCTTATATCCTCAAAATAATGAAACAATCTCTCCGGTCTATAACCTTTTATAACATATTCTCTCATAAACAATTCTCTTTCGAAGATTTTTCGTTCTTCGTCCTTTCTATATTGGTACTCATTCCTTTTTTCAGAATTGTATTCTCTGTCAATATATTCGTTAAGCTCTTCCTCCGTCATAACCGACTCAGAAAAATCCGGAATCATGGACATTGCCCTTTCATAGTCGGAAAACGAAACATAATATCGGTAAAGCTCTGCCAATTCTCCTATACTGACAATGACACCCGATCCGAGAGAGCCGTGTCTGTAATATTTTATTCCCGCTTCATCAAGAATGTCTTCAACCGTCTTTGACCAGATATACTCGCATGATGTGAGATAAACGGTATCATCCGGTTTAGCGTCGGTAAGCTTCTTGGATTTTCCGCAAAGCGGACATACACCATTCTCTGAAATAGCTTTGCATTTTCGGCATATTTGAATATTCATGACTTATCTCTCCCATCGTGTGATATCAGATGTGCTTATTCAACATGATTATAACACCGCGCTGCTTTTTTTTCAATAGCTTTTTCCATTAAAAACAGATTGTGTTTTCAGCGCAAATATGATATAATTTGTATACAGCATATAAAATTAAATTAAGGAACAAAATCGTATCTGATGAAAAAACAAATCATACTTATTATTTCCATGCTTCTTGCCGTATCCGTTTCTTCCGGCATTATTGCTTTTTTCTTAAAAAGGAACAATTCTTCCGACGGTACTCATTCTACCGATTCGGAAAACACAATATATACCGATACCGAAAATACGACGAGTTCTTCCAACGCGACGGAGACAACAGCAAGTTCCTCCTGTGAAGCTCAAACCACCCCGCCGCTTATCGGGGAAGAAGCAGACGACTCCTTTGTGTCTCCGCAAATTTTTATATACAGTATAACCGAATCCTCCTTTTTGTATGAAAAAGGGACCGAATTGCCTATTTTACCGGCAAGCATTACGAAGCTGCTCACAGCATTATATGCGCTTGAAGCAATGCCCAAGGACACTGTCATACAACCGGGAAACGAACTTGACCTTGTCGGAAAGGGTTCTTCGATCGCTTACATAAAAACCTGGCATAAGCTCACGCTTGAAATGCTTATAGAAGGTATGCTTTTGCCCTCCGGCAATGACGCGGCGTATGCCGTCGCTGCGGGAGTAGCAAGATATATAACGGGAAATCAAAATATGAGCGGAAGCGCTGCCGTCAGCTTTTTTATGGAGCGAGTAAATGAATATGCAAAATCGATAGGCTGCACCGGCACATATTACAGTGTGCCGGACGGATTAATTTATGAAAATCACTACACAACCGCACATGATCTCGCAATCATTGCAGAAAAAGCACTCGAAAATGAAATAATCATGAAATATGCCGGAACCATAACCGATAAAGTTTTTTATGAAAGCGGAGAAACAATGACCTGGAACAATACCAATCAACTGATACATCGTGATTCTCCCTATTATCGGGACTGCGTAACCGGTCTGAAGACGGGCTCTCTTACCGATTCCTATTCTGTCCTTGTAAGCACTGATATCAAAGGGGCAAGCTATATTATCGGCGTATTCGGAGCGCCGAATTCCGACGGCAGATTCAGCGACGCAGTAAAAATCATAGATATTCTTCATAAGGCAGCGGAATAAGCTTCGCACAAAGCCTTTGAATAGACAGGAAAAACAATGATCGTGTTAATCCTGGCAGCAGTTTTCATTGCCATAATCATCCTCATCTTAAAAAACAATAATGATGGTTACGATGATTATGACGATATATTTTCCCCACAAAAGGCTACCGGCAGAAGGGGAGAAGCGATAGCTTCCGGTATGATAAAAAGTATTCTTGATAACGGTGATGTTATCATTACAGGCTTGCATCTCATTCATGACGGTCAAAAAACCGAATTTGACAACATCATTATTAATAAAAACGGACTTTTCATCATAGAAGTAAAAAATTACAGTGGCAGATTGGAAGGGAGCGAGGATGCACGGGAATGGACAAAATACCATGTCAGCGACGGCGGAAAGACCTTTGTGAAGATAATCAGAAATCCCATCAAACAGGCTAAACGGCAGATATACATTTTAAAAAAATATTTATCCGCCTCGGTAATTACGATTTGGATTAACGGATATGTATTCTTACTGACCAAAACGACTGTTCTGCTTCAAGTATTATACGATATTGATGACATAGAACGAAAAATTCACACGACCGGAAAAAATAAGCTGACGCCCGATACGATCGATTCCATAAAACAAGCACTGGACCTATAAGAATGGCCGCCCGTTTCAGCGGAAACGAGCGGTCAATTTATTTATATAGCAACGGGAATAAAAAACTAATATCAATTGTGTCATTGCATTAAGTTATTATTTGCCAACTAAACTTGAAGCATATTAATCTCAATGAGATCAATAAGATTGTCATGCAGCAGAGCAATCGAATAGATTGCGATAATTATTGCAGAAGGCACTTTAGCGATGTGTCTCGACGGCATACGACTACTATGCCTCGTAATCTTAGGATGATGCTTATGCGCCGGCATCGGATATCAGCGTTTCAGCAAGCTCCTTTTCAGTATTATTTTCGATGGCATCAACAAGAGAATCGCAGAGAAGATACGCTTCCTTGAAGCTTCCGCCACGGTAGAGGTTACAAGCTTGGTCTACCGCCTCCAACAGAGTGACATACTCAGAGGGAAGCTGAACTTCTGCATTTTCATCATAGAGCTTTTTGACCTTTGCGTTCGCAATGGCACGCTCGCAGAAGGATTGCTTGGCGTCCGCTGCTGTTTTGGAATTCAGAGCGTGAGCCATAGCCTCTTCATAGGTCATGTAGGTGCAGACATAGTTGGCAAGTGTATCAAGTTCATCCTCGTCAGCATCGGGGAAAATTTCGGCAAAGCTCTCACGGGCAATGGATTGTACTTTCTCCGTAACGGTATGATATGCCATTGCTAAGCGATAACGTGTCATAACCTCCTGATTAGCTTCCACCAGAACGGCAGTAGAAGCGGAAACAACCTCAAGACAGAGAGAAGAGCGAGATTCAAGAGTAAAGCGAATGCCGTCGGTAAGCTCAGCAGCAGTGTATTCCTTTCCTTCTTGTCCTTCAACAGTCATGATATAACTGCCATCAGGAAGCTCATGTTGAGTGAAGGTAACCGTTACCGTTTCATTTGTAGGATTATAGAGGATAAAGCTGCGCTCAGCACCGCGGACAGCACTTTCATAATTCGTGTGGATATCGGTGCAAAGAGCCATGACATCGGCGTTATCGACGGTGCCGAATGCCTCGTACAGCAGATAGTTCCAAAGCGACAGGGAGGACATATATAGTGCACCATAGTCGCCGTTACCGTTCCCAATCGTGTTATAGAGCGGTTCGGTAGGAATATAGTAGAAATCCTCCTGATTATATGCCCACTGATTTTTAAAATCCTCTGACCATGTAACTGGATAGAAGCTATATGAGCTGACTCGTTGACAGTTGATAATTGCCAAAATCAAATCATTGAAAGCATATTCTCCGGTAGCGTCAAGAATCTCGGTCAGAGGCAGGATAGCCTCGATCGATTCCCAGGGACAGGCATGAGAAGCACCGCCATGGGGCTCAAAAAGTCCGAGAAGCGTGCTGTTCTTGGCGGCATCGGACATATTATCATCATACCAAAAAGTTAGCTGAGAAAGCATGCCGAAGAAGGCTTCAGAATAATTCAGATATTTTTCCTCACCCGTCAGTTCAAAAAGACGATAAGCGGCATAGGTACCATTGGCGGAGCCGAAGAGTTCGGTGATAGGAAATTCCGCGCTATCGGTGAATTCTTTAGTGTAAATTTCATTCTCTACCTTATAGTGCACTTCTTCAATGACCTTGGTCAGCGATGTAGCTGCCATATCGAGATATTCCTGTGAACCACTTATATCATAACCCTTAACACACACATAGGCATAGGTTCCAATCTGCCAAGGTTCATAAACGATGTTGAGTGCTGGTACATCCTTCTGCGTTTCCGATTTCTTCTCAATGGGATCAATCCACTGAGAGAGAACATATCCACTGTTTTCCACCAGTTCGGTCATACCTTCAATGGAGGACAGAAGATTGGAAAGAGCAGCAGGGCTGAAATCCTCTGTGGAAGCGTGCATAGAGGAGCGGTAAATGTCAGAATGATAGAAGAAATTCTGCCAGGGCATCTCTACGGCGCCGACTTGGTTGTTATAACGGAAGCCCCAACGGATCATGTTTGCCTCAGGATCATAATAGAATTGCAAAGCATCCATTTTAGCAGAAACCAAAGTATTCACGTCTTCGTTGCCCTTGAGGCGGTTATAGGCGGCAAGAGCAGCCAACCAATTGTTATTGCAGGAATAATCCGTGTGTGAGTAGCGTTCGGAGGTCTGACGGGCGTAGCTCATATATACGGCAGAGCCGCGCTTTTCCGAGGTGAGAACGGGATCCTTTAAATTCATTGATACCTTATTGTAGGCAAGCGGATTAAGAAGTGCTTCGGCGGTGCCATCGGCGAATTCCTCCCAGTTTAAGGTAACCGAATCCTTCAGGTCATCGCGCACAGAGGGATATTCCACCATAGTGGGGTGCACCGAAGCCATAACAGCCGTCTTGACCGCGATACAATCGACACCCGTTCGTTTGGCAGAAAGTCCCGAATAGAGGTAAAATTCAATCTTCATGGAAGAACCGGAGGACAGCGTTCCGGCATCGACGGGACGGTTGCGATTATTCATACCGTAGCATAACCCCAAGACGG
>USPP01000143.1 GCA_900556615.1 uncultured Eubacteriales bacterium | reverse complement strand
CAGCAGGAGCTCCGCTCCTTTTTCAGCCATTTTATCAAAAAGCGTTTCAAAATTATCGTTTTCATCAATCGGAACAACCGCTTTTTCGAGCATATCCCCGGTGTCAAGGCCTTCATTCATATACATAACCGTAATACCGGTTTCGTTTTTCCCGTCAATTATAGCACGCTGTATCGGCGCCGCTCCGCGGTACTCAGGAAGCAGGGAGCCATGAACATTGATACAGCCATATTTCGGATAATCAATCACACTCTTCGGAAGAATTTTGCCGTAAGCCGCCACAACGATCATATCCGGCGCCAAACGTTCAAGAAGCGCCGAAAACGCCTCATCCTTCAGCGTTGTCGGCTGGTACACATCAAGTCCGTGTTTCTCGGCATAGACTTTAACCTCCGGAGGAGTAAGGGTATAGCCTCTCCCCTTGGGTTTGTCCGGCTGAGTGATGACCGTAAGCTCATATTTTCCGCTCTCATAGAGCGCGGAAAGCGAACTGACCGCAAAATCGGGAGTGCCCATAAAAAGTATCTTCATCTAAAACCTCGTTTCCGCGTCACAACCGGTCAGTCAAGCTCGTCGGGATCTATCATTCTTATCGCATTATCAGTAAAAAGAATTCCGTCAAGATGATCAAGCTCATGACAAAAAGCTCTTGCCTTAAGATCGGAGCCTGTCACCTCATACCATTCTCCCTTCCGGTTCTGAGCTCTTACCGTGACAGTCATAGGTCTGTCGGTTATTCCCCATTCGTCCGGAATCGAAAGGCAACCCTCCGGCTTCTGCTGACGCTCTTCAGACTGATATATAATTTCCGGATTTATCAGTTCATATAATTTTCCCGGCTCGGTCTCAACAAGGACAACACGTCTCAGCACCCCGACCTGCACAGCGGCAAGCCCCGCCCCCTCTGCCTTATGAAGAGTATCCTTCATATCGTCAAGAAGGCGTATAATACGCGGAGTAATCTCCTCGACAGGACGGCTGTGTTTTCTCAGTATAGGATCCTTTTTGTTTATTATTTTCAATATTGCCATTTTTTATCCGTTCCTTTCTCATAAACCGAAGCTTTTTCCATAATGCCACATATATGTTACTAACGCCGTCTTTTCAGCACACACAACACATATTTAAGGCAATACCGCGCAATGCTTTTTGCGCAGTTGCGCCGCCAGATTTTTCGTCAGACAATAAAATTGAGGGGGCAAGAGTGACTCCTCTGCCGACGAAATTGGTGAAGTATGACGGAATAGAGGCAAGCATATGCGCAATAAAGGCGTTAGCTGTACACCCGGCGGTATTGCCTTAATCTGATTCTCCGAAGCAGAGACTTTCTGCATCATAAATTATTCGGATTTACATCAACTGAAATTCCGATTTTCCTTCCCACGCTGCGGCTAAATTCCGAATATATTTCCGAAATCATGGCTCTTGTAACAGAATTGAATCGGCATTTAATCACTACTCTCATACGAAAAATCCCGCTTAGCTTATACACCGGCGCCTCCATCGGGCCGAACATAACAACGGGTATATCCGGGTATTTTTCGCTGCTGATTCTACCCCAAAGCCGCGTAAAATGCTCTACTGCACTGAAAAGCTCATTTTCCGCTTCAGAGGAAAGAGTAAACAGAATCATATCGCAATAAGGAGGAAAGACAAGCGAACGCCTCAAAGCAATCTCTTCCGAATACATTTTTTCATAATTCTGCTCTGCGGAAAGCCTAAGAATCGGATGATCGGGATTATAGGTCTGGATCAATGCACAGCCTTTCTTTTCGCCGCGGCCGGCTCGCCCTATCACCTGCGTAAGAAGATCGAAGGTTCGCTCATTCGCTTTATAGTCATTCAGATAAAGCGACGAATCCGCATTCACAACTCCGACAAGCGTAACATTCGGGAAATCATGTCCCTTCGTCACCATCTGCGTACCTATCAGTATATCCGCCTCACCGTCTCGGAAGCTTCCGAGAAGTCCGTCATACGAAAATTTCGTCTGAGTAGTATCGGCGTCCATTCTCATCACCCTTGCGTCGGGAAAAAGCCGCTTAAGCTCTTCCTCTACAAGCTGCGTCCCGAAGCCGACATGCTTCAGGATATCATTTCCGCACTGCGGACATTTAGCGGGAACAGACTCTTTTGCCCCGCAATAATGACAGTAAAGGTATCCTCTTCCGGTCTTAGCTTCCGTATGATAAGTATAGGAAACGCTGCAATGACGGCATGTGAGCACATTGCCGCACAGAGGACAGGACAGAAAGCGATTATAGCCTCTTTGATTGATAAACAGAATCGCCTGCTCCTGCCGTCTGAGCGTTTCGGCAAGACGCCCCCTGAGTTCTTCCCCAATCGGAGACATACTTCCTCTCTGAGCTTCCCTTTTCATGTCGGTAATAACCGTATCGGGGAGAACAGCTCCCCCGTACCGTTCCGAAAGCTTTACAAGCTGATATTTACCCTCCGCAGCCTTATGATAGCTGTCAAGAGAAGGGGTTGCCGAAGCAAGCAGCATAACCGCGTTATGCTTTGCGCAGCGGTATCTTGCGATATCTCTTGCATGATACTTCGGATCCATATCGGATTTATAAGTATGCTCCTGCTCCTCATCAAGGACGATTAATCCGAGATTTTTGAAGGGAGCAAAAACCGCAGACCTCGTTCCGATGCAAATATCCGCTTCACCGCTCGATATTTTTCTCCATGCGTCCCATCTTTCTCCGCGTGAAAGTCCGGAATGAATGACTGCGGTACGCTCCCCGTAATATGCTCTGAAAACACCTACGGTTTGAGGCGTTAAGGCGATCTCCGGGACAAGCATAATCACCGACTTTCCGGAGGCAATCACTTCATCCATAACCGCCCTTATTACATTGGTCTTACCGCTTCCGGTAACGCCGAACAGAAGTGCAGCCTTCGCTTCTCCGAGGCGGAAAAGCGACATAATCTCATTTTTTGCACGTTCCTGCTGTTCTGACAGCGTTACCTTCGGAGGATCATAGGAGATTCTGCCGCGATACGGGTCGCGATAGGCATCCTCTGATTTTATTCTCACAAGACCTTTATCCGAAAGTGACTTTATCACCGATCTTGGTATTTCATATCTGTCCCGAAGCTCGCGCAGCGTCATACTTCCGCACAAGGACAAAACGCGAAGAGCGGCTTTCTGTTTTTCTCCCCTTGTAAGATTTACAAGGTCATCTTCTGCCATAAAAAGGCCTTCTCCGTCAAGCTCGGCGGTTTCGACAGTGACGGAACGGCTCTCGGAAAAGTACGATTCACGTTTCAACGCCCCTATTGAAATAAGCTTTGATAAAACCGAAAAAGACGACGCTCCCCGCTCCTTCAGTACCGTTTGTTCGGAGACCTCGCCTTTCGCTTTAATATAGCAGTACAGCGCCTCCTGTTTCGGCGTAAGGGACACCCCTTCCGGAAGCGTGACTGCGGAATATGTATCCCTCAGCTTTGTCAGCGCCGCCGCCGGTATAATCGCCTTGACCGCGTCTCCCACCGTACACAAAAAATGCTCCTTCATATACAAACATAAGCCAAGCATTTCTCCATCAAGCACAACACTGCCGCAAACGGGAGAAATAACCGGCTTGAGATCTGCATAATCAGAAGCAGGAGCAAGCTCCCTGACAAGAGCGAGCTGTTTTCGGTTTCCGCCTCCGAAAGGAACCGCTGCAAATCCGCCGACCGCAAGCGTTCCTCTCAGTTCCTCGGGAATATAATAGTCGTACAGCTTATCAATGTGATACGGCGCGTCAAGCAAATAAACCCTTGCCACCGAATTCTCAGACTGCATAACCTCTCACCGTCAATAATTGCAGGTTGGATCTATAGATGAATCAACGATCCTATACTCCCCCTGATAAAGGCGGTTTATACCGATTCTGACTGCTTTTTCATCGCGAAAATCCTTCTTTATCAGAGAGGCGAGGCTCTTATCAGTCTCTTTATTTGCAAGCATACGCTCAGCATTCTCACGCTGATTGACATACTCGTCGGTAACCATTCTCGCGCATTTTGCAACCGCAATTACCAGCGTATATCTATTATATTTATTATTTTGAGTAAGCTCGTCAACTGATGGATATATCATATTCCGTACCGTACCCTTTCCATGATACTATTTATTCATTTTCATTTAAAAAAAACATTTTTTCTACGGCTCCGGGAGACCGCGACACCCTGTGCTTTTCACTTTCCACGATAGAAGCAATAACCTCGGCGGTTTTGTCCGCCTCACCGTCACGGTTCAGGACAGCATAATCATATTCTTTTACCAGCGTGAACTCATGAAGCGCTTTTCTCATACGGTTCTCAATATCTTCGGGAGTATTGGTTCCCCTGCCGACAAGACGCTTTTTCAGAGTTTCATAATCGGGAGGAAGTATAAACACCGTAACGCTGTCGGGAAACATACGCTTAATATTCATTGCTCCCTCGACATCTATTTCCAAAATAAGATTTTTTCCTTCGTCAAGCTTTTTCAGCTCGCTTTTCAGCGTACCGTAATAATTTCCGCAATACTCTGTATATTCAATTACGTTTTCGTCGCGTATCGCTTGTTCAAATGCCGTTTTTGAGATAAAATGATACTCTTTGCCGTCCGTCTCTCCAAAACGGGGAGTCCTTGTGGTCGCAGAAACCGAATATTCATATTCGGGGTGATTTTTAAGCAGATGGGCATTTACGGTTCCCTTCCCGGTTCCCGCCGCTCCCGAAACTACAAGCAAAATTCCTTTTGCATTATACAAAGAAGTCAAAAGCATAGATCCCATATCTCATACATCCTCGTCGGTGTCGGAAGTATCCGCCGCGTCTCCGTTGAGGCGGTTGGAAATTGTCTCCGCCTGTATTGCCGAAAGAATGACGTGATCACTGTCGGTGATAATGACGGAACGTGTTCGTCTTCCGCAGGTTACATCAATAACCCTTCCCGTTTCTCTTGCGTCCTGTATAAGCCGCTTAACCGGCGCTGAGTCTGGACTGACAAGCGTAACGACACGCCCCGCCGAAACCATATTTCCGAACCCGATACTGATAAATCTCATAAATCCTCCGTTTGACAAAAATCATTCAAGATTCTGTATCTGCTCCCTTATTTTTTCAAGCTCGCATTTTGCCTCTACCACCAGCCCCGCAATCTCGGCGTCGTTTGATTTTGAACCGACGGTATTCACCTCGCGGTTCATCTCCTGAAGAAGAAAATCAAGCCTTCTTCCGACAGGCTGACTGCTGTTCATCGCCTCGTCAAAGGCGATGAAATGGCTGGCAAGTCCGACCAATTCCTCATCGACC
>USPP01000142.1 GCA_900556615.1 uncultured Eubacteriales bacterium | reverse complement strand
TTTTGTGTTGTAACGAACGCGCTGCGGCTGAATTTTGTTAAGTTATACGGCAAAAATAAAAACGGGGAAAATCCCGTTTCAAAAATAAAGGAGAATGATATCATGGAAAAAACAATGAAAATAGAAGGAATGATGTGCGGTCACTGTGAGGCGAGAGTGAAGAAAACGCTTGAAGGGCTACCCGGCGTTACCTCCGCTGCGGTCAGTCATAAGAAGGGAACCGCCGTTATCAGCATGATATACCCGATTCAGAGCTGAAAAAAGCTGTCGAGGAACAGGGCTATACTGTTAAGGGATAAGAAAACCATACAGATATCCATTATATGACAAATTCGGGCGAAATGATGATAGTTTTCTTTTGCTACGATTCGGTCGGTTTTACCTGATATATATTGGAACTGTTACTGTATCAGCAAATAACAGTGTTCACCGGCGATATCTGCTGTCAAGGGGCGTCTTATTAACACGAGACGCCCCCTGCTCAGCTTGTAAGGGCAGATACCGCCGGACCGGAAGCCTTTCATAAACGGAAAGCTCAAAAGTGTCCTGTAATCACGAGGCAATACCGCACAATGATGGTTATACAGATGGCGCCGCCAAATTTTTCGTCAGACAATACCAATTGAGGAGGCAAGAGTGACTTCCTCTGCCGACGAAATTTCTGATGTTTGACGAAAAAATACAATCAAACACAATCAAACGCGCAGCAAAGACGATAGCCGTGCCCCAGAGATGTGGCCATAATACGGCGATATCCGTTCTGGCTGCTGTATCTTCAAGTAATACAACAGCACTTCTGTTATTCTTCTTTTCCGTACCGCACACCCCGCCTTTTTGTTCAACGGGAAAGTCTTTTTCGAGCTACCGCCCAAGCGTGAATTCTCCATGAAAATGCCTTCTCTTCCGAGATTTCCATACCATCGATTCGGAGAGATTCGGGAAAAGAAGCGCCTTCCGGATTCTACCGAAAAATGTTCCCTGCAAAAGCGGTTCTGGACATATCCGTTCTGCTTTTTTCATTCGGCAAAGTAGGAAAATGAATAACAAATGAAGTCAACACAATCGATTGCAATTCTGCGGGAAACCGTTTTAGAAGATCTCTATAATGCAGTATACATAGACGGCAAAGCGATTTTTCGTCAGTCTAAACAAAAATTCCGCAACAGAGTAACCATCTGTCAAGAATTTTTGTGACGAATGATAGAAAACAGATCGAGTTGGTTTTGGTCAGTGAATTTTTAGAGGTACCCTTTATCTATAATTTTACGTTAAGCGATATTCTACCGCCATTTCGGCAAAGGATTTGCCTTAAAAGCAGCGCGGCTTTGAAAACAAAGTAGAACCCCGCGAAATAAAAGGATGGTTCGAAAAACAAATCAGATCGAAGAAAGCAAGTCGTATAATACGTCTTTTATAGAGTCCGGCATTACTTCTCCGGCAACAAGCATATTGAAAATTCGGATCGCCGTTTCTTCATCCGAAGATATATCGTAAATGAAATTTTTATCAACCATATCGTCCTTATCGAACGAAAGACATAGCAAAGAATATACATTATTATTATTATTTTTGTTGTCCATGCTGTGACGATTAGACTTTAGTAAGCCGTACTCCACCTTTGGAAGATTGCCGCATACGGAAATCGATGTTTCGGATATAAATTCCATATAACGCTCCTAATATTGTAATATCTAAACAATTCTATTATACCATACATTAAAGAATATGTAAACAGAATATTATTTTATCCCCCAACGGATACGATCTTTCGCAAACAAAAACATCTTAGCACGATATCTCGAAAAAATGGACATTTTTGTTAATTTATGCAATATATTTTATTAAATTAAAATTTATTTTGGAAAATGAATCAAAAAACATCTGCCATTTATCGAATAATGAATATTATATGTATATTATTGATAAAAATGTAACTATATACAAAAATATAGGCATATGACGGATACAATAATGGATTTTTGCATATTGATAACAAAAAATCAACATAAGTATTTAAAAAAACAAGTTAAATTTCATTAAATATATACACATATATGTAGTATAATAATTGATTAAATATCTATATATTGTGTTAAAAATATTTTTTGCGGGTGTTATAGTCTCAGTTTATAACATGAACTCCGCTTAGATTTCTGTTATTAGGCCGTAACCGAACACTGCTTGAGACAATAAAGAGTCACAATGGCGGCCAGTTTTTATATAGAACTTCTATAGGGCTTCCCCATCATTTGGCAATAATAGACTTTACAACAACCAAACGCCGATACGTCTTATCCTCCTGCACCTTTTGGTAAAAACACTACGGAATATCGTCAGTCAACAGAATGATTTTTTACAAAATATAGTCTATGATGCAGTGTACCAATGAACACACAAGCCGTACCATTGATAGCAGAAATATGATTAAGGCAATCCGTCGGATTCACGGCTTGCGCCTTGATAATAGCAGCAGGACAATTTTTCATCATACTTCAGGGCACCTCTAAAAAATCACTGCCCAAATCCGGCTCGATCTGTTTTCTGTCATTTGTCACAAGCTTTGTCGCCAGAGAAGTTGTCTTGCCCCTCACAATTGGTATTGTTTGGCGAAAAATGCGACTGCGCATTTGTATCGTCAAAGCCCGGCAGCATTGCCCTAATATTTCAATGTTTTTTAGCGATGCCGGCCAATACTTCCCGAAAGATCGTTAAACGATTTATTCAGTCATTCCTTAATCGTCATTTCACCTTTAACTGCTATACTCATTTTCTTTTCAGAGAATCTTTATTTTAAAGATGAAGGACAGTTTTTCCCAATTTATTACATTTAAAATTTATAATGGCATTAGTTTTGTAAATGTATATTAATTATTTCAGTTTACTTTTTAAAAATTTATTTAGTATTTTAATAAAATATCTATTGAAATTTTTTATTAATTGATATATAATATTATTAATAACAAAGTAGGAGAAATCATGAAAAGACAGACGCTTCAAAAAACAATCATTCTTGACGCTCTGAAAAAGCTCGGAAATCATCCTACCCCCGCCATGGTATACGAGGAAATACATCCTCGATATCCGACGATCAGTCAGGCTACGGTATTCAGAGTTCTCGCCAGTGAATGCAGTGAAGGAAATGCACAGCGCGTTTACACGCCCGGCTCTACTGCAAGATACGAGTACGGCGTCCGTCCTCATTGGCATATTTGCTGCCGGATGTGCGGGAAGATTGCCGACGTCGATCTCGCTCTTCCTGAAAACCTGACGGAGCTTCTTAAATGCGGCGAGGATTTCTCCGTCGAAAAATATTTTATTGAATTTATCGGTTTGTGTCCGGAATGCCGGAAGCATGCTGAGACACCCGATGAAAATAAATAACCATTTTTATTAAAAAGAGAGGTATTTGATATGAAATTTGTATGTACTGTTTGCGGTTATGTTTATGAAGGCGACGCTGCTCCTGAAAAATGTCCTGTATGTAAGGCTCCTGCATCCAAGTTCAAGGCTATGGACGAAGGCATGACATGGGCTGCTGAGCACGTTGTAGGCGTTGCCAAAGGCGTTTCCGAGGATATTCTCACCGATCTCCGCGCCAATTTCATGGGAGAGTGCACAGAGGTAGGTATGTATCTCGCTATGGCAAGAGTAGCTCACAGAGAAGGCTATCCTGAAATCGGACTTTATTGGGAAAAAGCAGCACTTGAAGAAGCTGAACATGCCGCAAAATTTGCCGAGCTTCTCGGTGAGGTTGTTACCGATTCTACAAAGAAGAATCTTGAAATGAGAGTAGAAGCTGAAAACGGCGCTACCGCCGGAAAATTCGATCTTGCAAAACGCGCTAAGGAAGCCAACCTCGACGCTATCCATGACACCGTACATGAAATGGCACGCGATGAAGCAAGACACGGCAAGGCATTTGCAGGACTTCTCAAGAGGTATTTTGGTTGATTTATGGTAGACTTTAAAGATAAAATCGATGAAATCGTTGATAAAATACAAAACGATAAATCTCTGAAGGCTAAATTTGAGAAGGATCCTGTATCTGCCATAGAAGAAATCATCGGCGTGGATCTTCCGAACGACAAAATAAATCAGCTTGTCGAAGGAATCAAAGCAAAGCTTACTTTGAATTCAGTCGGCAGCAAGCTCGGCGGTCTTTTTGGAAAAAAGTGATATTAACATAGGAGAATTAAACCTTGGAATACTTACCCAACGAAGAAATTTGCCATTGTAAGCACGTTACACTCGCTGATATCGACAGGGCTCTTCATTCCCACAACAAGTTTGAAGATGTCGAAGCGGAATTCCGGCAGGTTCAGCTTATAACAGACTGTTCTACCGGATGTGGCGGCTGTCACGATAAGATAATGGACATTATCTCGTCCATTATCAGCGGCTGATTTTAACTTGACATTCAGAAAAGGATATGTTATGATTAGACATATCCTTTTTTATATTAAATATTAGCGTTCAAAATTAACCTTACCGGGGGGTCTTTTCCATGAACCGAATCATAACCTACCAAAATCTAAACCAATTTACCTACTCCAACGATCGACTCATCATCGGTAAAATCAACGGGCTCGTTATCGATTTTATCGGACTCGGCGGTCAAAATATGCTGAGCGACAATGAGACCGGAAAAAAATTAGCCGAAAAAAATATCCTATATATGATGCCTTATCTGAATCCCTGGAATTGGATGAATCGGCAAGCAGTCTCAATAACCGATGAGCTCATTGACGTCCTGTTCGAGCACTACACCCTGCCCGACTCTCTCCCCATTGTCAGCAGCGGCGGAAGCATGGGAGGGCAATCCGCCATTGTTTATTGCCGATATGCTAAGCGCACCCCTGTAGCCTGTGTCGCAAACTGCCCCGTATGCGATATGCCTTATCATTTTACCGAGCGTCCCGATCTTCCGAGAACAATGTACTCTGCGTTTTATAATGAGCAAGGAGAATTAAACGAGGTACTTAAGAAATATTCTCCCCTGCATCTTGCTCCCGAAATGCCGGATATCGACTATTATATATTCCATTGCGGCGGCGACCAGGCAGTCAACAAAGAAAAGCATTCGGACAAATTTGTCGCAGCAATGAAAGCTCGCAAAGTTACTTATTATGAAATACCGGACCGAGGTCACTGTGATCTCGGAGAAGATATGGCAAAGCTTTATCATGAAAAGCTGACAGAATCAATTTTTAAATAAACTTTTATGCCAAAAATTTAAATATATTCAGGTTTTTCCTTGTTATTAGGAAGTATACTTTAATTTTTATGTTCTGCTGACGTGACATCCTCCCCCCACC
>USPP01000141.1 GCA_900556615.1 uncultured Eubacteriales bacterium | reverse complement strand
TGAGGAAGCAAGAGTAACTCCTCTGCCGACGAAATTTGTGAAGTATGACGGAAAAAATGCAAGCAAATGCGCAATAAAGGCGTTAGCCGGTAATTGTCGGGCTGTTGCGTTAAGCAACAAGCCCGGCATTTTCCCGGTCGGGAAAATGCCGAATCGGATGTTTTTGACTGTATTTTCTTTGGATGATTATGAATTTAAATGGTCAAAATTGCGCTTTCGGATACCCGAAAAATTCTGTCTGTCAACGAACGACAGATTATCTGTATCGATATTTATATACAAAACACTGATTTCGTTTTTCAAACAAGATCGGTGTTTTTTTATCGGATTTTTTCACAGATACAGAAATTTCAGATTCATACAATAAATTCACGCCGCCTTGAAAACTATAATACAGAACACAGAACTTTTTGAAAATGTTCAAGATTTCTGTTCTCAATTTTTTATAAAAACACAAAAATCTATACTTTTTATCCTATTTATAAAGAAAAAAACACTGTAATTTAACAAATTGCGCTATTTAATTTATAAATCTGTTTTCTCAAGTTCTGTCATCAAAGGAACTTTTTGTACATATAATATGTATGAACTTGTAGACATATATATCCAGAATTGATAATGTTAAAATCAAACTAAGGCAATACTGCACAAGGATTGCTGTGCAGTTGCGCCGCCAGATTTTCGTCAGACAATACATATTGAGAAGGCAAGAGTGACTCCTCTGCCGACGAAATTGGTGAAGGTTGACGGAATAGAGGCAAGCGCGCAATAAAGGCGTTAGCTGTGCATCCGGCGGTATTGCCCTAATATTAAAAAATTCTAAATGTTTAGCAGAGGACAGAAATTACGCAATTCGGCGTTTATATAAAAAAGAATGGAAAATAGTATACATGAGATTAGAAGATTTGCTTTTTATTTCTCCTTATGTGCGAACAGCAAGAAATGAAATTGTACAGTTAAAATATTCACAGTATATAGATTTTGACTATGCCTTTACCTATATTATAGATGGAATACTTGAATACAAAACAGATGGAGCCGACTACAAGCTGACTTCCGGAAACGGACTGCTTATGCCGCCGTTCTGTCCCCATTTCGCTTTTACTGCCAAACCGGTCGCCATGTGCGTCATTCACTTTGATTTTTTCACAGATCCAAACCGAATATCGCTTAACGGTATAGGCGTTCAGGAATATATTCAAAGCATCAGTCCTGATATTCTCCATCCGCAGAAAGAACAAATCATAAACAAGCCCTTCTTTTATACTTTTGAATCCATCGACAGAATGTATGTCCGAAATAAAGTTGAAAAAATCACTGCCCTTCATAAGGCAAGCTCCAATTTTCTCAAGCTGAAAAGCGAAATGATACAACTGATCGATATTCTTCAGCGTTCCGAATCAAACAGAGAAGATATTGTCAAACGAAATCTTTCTTCTTGGCCCACCGTCATGCGTACCGTAGATTATATCGAAAAAAATTATCAGAATCCGGAGCTATCAAATGAGATAATATACAACGAAATAGGCGCCTGTAAGAGCTATCTTTCCACCATTTTTAAAAGCTCAACCGGTCTTACCATTCACCATTATCTTCTTAATGTAAGAATTTCCCGTGCCAAAGAATTACTTTTAAAGGGTTATTCCGCAACCGAGGTAAGCTCGATGGTCGGATTTGTCTCTCTTCATTCTTTTATTCGCGCTTTCAAGCAGATTACCGGTTATACACCAACGGAATTTGCTTCCAGTGGATTTGAGATTTGAAATTTCAGGAAACAAAACCGGAATTTACTGTTTTACAGTCAGTCATTACACATCCTAAAAAATTAACGGCGAGCAAATCAGAATCGTCATCGCCGTAAAAAATAAGAAAGGAAATCCCGGATTACCGAGGAGAGTGAGTAAACAGACATGAAACTGATCCCCCAAAAATATACTGAAGCAGAAAAGGAAAGCGCTAAATTAAACCGCGAAATACGTTCGCGTCTTCTTATGCCCGACAGAACAGGTGAGGAGACTGTCAGCATAACAGAATATCTCTCCTATTGCGGAACAACAGAATTTAACGGAAAAACCGTCACAGATTCCGTCAACGCCATTCAAATGGCATTAAATGCACATCAAAACGTCACAATTCCCTACTCTGAAGAACCGCTTTATATAAGCAGAAGTATCATTATGAATAGTGGAAATCAGCTTTCGGTACATCCCGACACAAGATTGATTTTTACCACGGACGGAATTTTTCTCCGCAACAGAAATGTTCTCGACGGTCATTATCATTATGTTGAACCGGGGATTCACAGTGATCAGAATATCGTCATTTCCGGAGGTATATGGGAAGCGCCCAATACCATCATCATCAACGCCTCCCGTCCGTTCGACGGATATATGGGCTGCGACTCGCTGTTTCTGCTTCATAATATAATAGGAGTGCGTTTGGAGCATGTCCGCTTTGCCTATTCAAACAGAATGTGCGTAATGATCGGAAATTGCCGGAACTTCATTATACAGGATATTGAATTCAAAGATGTAAACCGAGACGGTATTCATGTAGAGGGGCCTGCCTATGACGGTCTGATCCGTGATATCAGGGGAAGAACAGGAGACGACATGATAGCGCTGAACGCATGGGACTGGACGAATTCCAGCCTTACATTCGGAAGCATTAACAATGTAATCGTTGAAGATATCAAGTGCGATCCGGGATATCTGTGGTCGGAAATGCGTCTTCATCCCGGCAATTACGTCCTTCCGGACGGCAGAACCATCGAATGTCCCGTTTACAATATACTGTTCCGAAACATTCATGGAATACATACCGTTAAGCTCTATAATCAGCCCAATCTAATGCCGGGATACAATCTGGATAAAAGCTTCGGCTTAGGGAGTCTCTATAACCTCTATTTTGAAAATATGACTTTCGACTACTATAATGCTCAGCAGTATTATACCGTCAAAAATGCCTGCTTTGAGCTTCATGCCGACGCCTATAATCTAAATTTCTCAGACATTTCCGTAAACTATCCTCTCTGTGATCCCGAATACTCCGATTACCATTTTCTTGCCGTCGGACCTATTTCCGCAACATGGAAAATCACGGATAATCCGGAGGATTGGTTTGACTTTTTTGATCCCGACAGCGTATGCCACGCCGATCGGATAACAATGAATAACATCTCCGAAAACGGCGAGAAATGCCTGGACTCCGAAAAGCTTCTCTATATAAGAAAGCAAACCGTCAATCCTGATTATCCTAACACAACTCCTGCCGGCGGAACCGGCTTCGGAACGGTAAAGGAATTTTGGCTCGTTTGACTTCTCGTCAGATTATAAGAAACGATATTGACAGCATATTCTATTTCTTTCCCTATGAAATAACGGGGCAATGCCCCTTATTTAATATTTTTACGGAGGTAAACTCAGAATGGCAAAGAAACTCGCATCTATTCTATTATGCATCCTTTTCATTTCAGTTTTGTTGTTCGGATGCGTTAAACCGGATAATCCCCCATCTCAAAGCACTGATTCCGCAACAACCGCCGGGGAAGCTTTAACTACGGAAGGACGTCTTTATCCCAATCTTCCCGACGATACCTTCAACGGCTATGATTATCGCTTATATGTGTCAGATGTATTTAATTACCGAACATGGGAGGACCTTTTTGTAGAAGAATCCGGAAGCGAACCAATCAGCGAAGCAGTATATTACCGAAATCAAATGGTTGAGGAAAAATACAAAATCTCTCTCAGTATGGAAGTTGAACAGTACCTGCAATACGAAACCAATATCGTCAAGAACGTAGGTTCAAACGACGATTTCGCCGATCTCTTTGTTTCTTTAGGAGACGATATTTGCCGTCTTTACACTCAGAATGTCTTTTACAATCTAAGAAGTATCCCTCATCTGGATTTCAGTATGCCGTGGTGGGATGAAAAAGCAGCCGATTCCTTTACGCTCGGAGGCTATATGCCGTTCGGTATCTCAGATCTCACGGTAAACGACAAAGGTGTAACCGGAATCATTTATTTCAACAAAAAGCTCGCCGCAGATCTCAATCTTGGAGATCTCTACCAATTGGTTAAGGATGACGAATGGAGCTTTGCTAAAATGGTGGAGCTCGGCAAAAAAGCGATCCTTGACGTTAACGAGATCGGTACAGCCGATTTGGAAGACAGATACGGTATTCTTGGAGACGACGGTATGGTTTATCAATTCTTTGCTGCCGGAGATGCCAAATATATTGTAAAAGATAAAGACGACATGCCGGAGATCGCCTTCAATACCGAAAAAAATATCACTATGATTCAGTACTATTTAGAGGATATTCTGTTCGACGAACAGCTTACCTTCAACAGCAGCGGAAGCGCTGACGGATGGGCAAGCGACACTTTGTTCGCAAACGATCAAGGATTGTTTCTCATGCGTCCTATCAATACCACAGAAAAGCTGAGAGCTACGATGGAGTCGGAGTTCGGAATCCTTCCTCTTCCAAAATACAGTGACGATCAAAAGAACTACTGCTCTCCCGTACAATGCTACGGAGGAAGCGTTATCTCGGTTCCTCTCAATGCGGAGGATACCTCCCGAACCGGAATCATTCTTGAAGCTTTATCCGCCGAATCCAGGTATACGGTAATTCCCGCCTTTTATGATATCGTACTGAAAAACAAAAATACCCGCGACGAGCAATCAAAGGAAATGCTCGATATCATTTTGGACACCCGCATTTACGATGTCGGAGTATTTTATGACTTTGCTCATTTTCCGAATGATTTAATCATGGTCACAGGAAAACAAGAAAGCTATTCCGGAATATCTCAAACCTCGGATATCGTATCCTTCTACCGCCAGCGTGAAAATAAACTGAAAAACGCCCTGGAGGATTTGACCGAAACAATCGAAGAATGGAAGACAAAATAATAGGCTCTTCCGATCAATTTCATTTAGGCATAGCACAAAACGTGTTATCATAAATATTCCGCATCATTTATGCAAAAGGAGAAACGTATGAGAAAAAATTTTTTCTGGGGAACCGACACAAGCGCTTTTCAGGTAGAAGGAGCTTGGAACGAGGATGGCAAGGGTGAAAGCATCTGGGATCGCTATTGCCATGACAAAAGAGGCAACAAGGTACATAATAACGAAAACGCCGACGTTGCCATTGACCAGTATCACCGTTACAAAGATGACATGAAGCAGCTCGGCACCTTCGGCGTCAATGCACATCGCTTCTCTGTCGCATGGACGCGCATTCTTCCCGAAGGAACGGGAAAGGTCAACGAAGCGGGAATCCGTTACTATCATAATCTGATCGATGAAATGAAAAAGTACGGGG
>USPP01000140.1 GCA_900556615.1 uncultured Eubacteriales bacterium | reverse complement strand
GCTCTGGATTCTTCAGATATCCGCAACACTTTGCGTCGGACTCCTATTTAATATCGCAGGGATAGGAGGAAAAAAAGATACCGATTATCCTGAATATTATCCTTCACTGCAAAAAAGGACAGGTTTCGGCTGTATTGCGGAAGCCATACGGGAGGCGGCCAATACCATGATCGGAATTTGCGGTGCCGTAATCTTCTTCTCCGTTTTCTCCGGATATATCTCCTCGATAAGATTTCTCCCAAATATGCTGAAATGCATTTTGATCTCCTTTTTTGAGCTTACCTCCGGTGCCTCGCTCACTTCACAGCTTCTTCTTCCCGATCAGTCGTTTGTTATCATTGCCGGAGCGGCAGGCTGGTCAGGACTCTCTGTTCACGCGCAAACTGCGCTTGTTACAAACGGAGAAATCAAGCTCGGAAAATATATCTTCGGAAAATGTCTATCGTCTGTTTTGGCGGCACTTTTCGCAGCAATTGCCGTAAGAATGGGAATCATATAAAATATTTTAAAAAAATGCAGGAATCCTATTGCAAAAATTCATATTGCATGGTATAATCATCTTAATATCCCAATCAACAGGATTACTTTGACAAATTACGGAGGCAAAAATGCAGGAAAATCAGAACAAGCCGATTTCTCAGGGACAAACGCTTGAATTTTCACACGCTACCAATCTGCTTGAGCAGTCGGCATATAAATATCAGCTCCAGGATCGCGATACCCCGAATCTTTACCGCCATCTCTTCGATTATGAATCAGTACCGAAGGTATCTTTCAATCATCGCTATGTGCCGGTTAACATGCCGGAAGAAGTATGGATAACCGATACAACCTTCCGCGACGGTCAGCAATCCACCTCTCCCTTTACCGTTGAACAAATAGTAGAGCTGTTCAAGCTTCTTCACAAGCTCGGAGGACCGAAAGGACTTATCCGTCAAAGCGAATTTTTCGTATACTCCGAAAAAGACAGACGCGCCGTTGAGGAGTGTCAGTCTTTAGGCTACGAATTTCCCGAGGTAACAAGCTGGATACGCGCTAACGACAAGGATTTCGATCTGGTAAAATCTCTCGGGCTGAAAGAAACCGGTGTTCTTGTATCGTGCTCCGACTATCATATCTACAATAAAATGGGGCTTACCCGCGCAAAAGCAATGGATAAATACCTCGGTATCGTAAAAAATATCCTTGACAAGGGAATCCGTCCCCGCTGTCACTTTGAGGATATCACACGCGCCGATTACTACGGTTTCGTCGTTCCTTTTGCAGAAGCGCTGAACAGGCTCTCGGAGGAAGCGGGTATTCCCATAAAAATACGTGCCTGCGATACCATGGGCTTCGGCGTTTCCTATCAGGGTGCCGCTCTCCCGAGAAGCGTCCCCGGTATTATTTACGGACTTCAGCATTACGCCGGCTTCCCAAGCTCCATGCTCGAATGGCACGGCCACAATGACTTTTACAAGGTAGTCACAAATGCCTCAACCGCTTGGCTCTACGGCTGTTCCGGCGTCAACTGTTCCCTGCTCGGAATAGGAGAAAGAACCGGAAACTGCCCTCTTGAGGCAATGGCAATTGAATATGCCTCGCTTCGCGGAACAACCGACGGAATGAATCTTTCGGTAATAACCGAAATAGCCAATTTCTTTGAACAGGAAATCGGATATGAAATACCGCCGAGAACTCCCTTTGTCGGACGTAATTTTAATGTCACACGCGCCGGAATCCATGCGGACGGACTTCTCAAGGATCAGGAAATCTATAATATCTTCGACACCGAAAAGATACTCGGACGTCCCGCCGCCGTTGCGGTTGATTCGCACAGCGGTCTTGCGGGTATTGCTTTTTGGATAAACGGATATTTCAGACTTACAGGAGAGGACGCCATCGACAAAAGATCTCCTCTTATTGCCAAAATCAAGGATGAGGTGGATAAGCAGTATGCCGACGGAAGAAATACCGCTATGGGCGATATGGAGCTTGAATATATCGTGAAAAATATCGACTTTGATGAGTATGAAAGACTTAGTCATATTCATCTCCGTGAAAAACACGAATAAAACATAAGCGTACGGCGCAACAACCGGAGCCAGAAAACCTAATTGACCGATGAGGAGAAAATGCCGCAAAGAAAGCTTCCCATTCGCCGATTGACTGCGATAAGAATCGGTAAAAACGCAATATGAATACGATGGAAACGCCCGAAAATTTTTAAAACTGTTCGGGCGTTTTTTGTGTCTCCGGCTGAATATTGCGCTTTTTCTGACATAGATTTTTACCGAAAGTACAAGACAAAACGGAATTTCAAAGCCGCAATTTCTTAAGTAATCGCTGCTCTGATAGAATTCCAATAAATTTCAACAGAATTCTCCTGATATATTGAAAATATAGGACATTCAGAGGAAAATAAGATAAACCGCAATTGGTAGAGGTATATTGTGATAAGAAAATTCAGAACTGAAGATATAGACAACATTATGCAGATATGGCTGGACACAAATATCAAAACACATAATTTCATACAAAAACAATATTGGACAGACCATTACGCAAGGGTAAAAAATCTATTGCCCCGCGCGGAAATTTATGTATACGAAACCAATAATACCAAGCAAGCAACGGGTTTTATCGGTTTGACTGACAATTACATCGAAGGAATTTTTGTGAGAGAAGCGATTCAATCAAAAGGCATCGGAAAAGAATTATTGGATTATGTGAAAGAAATCAGATCATCTCTGTATTTAAATGTTTACCAAAAAAATACCCGGGCGATTCTTTTTTATCTGAGAGAACGTTTTGAAATTCAATCCGAAAGTATTGATGAAAGCACTAATGAAAAAGAATTTATTATGACTTGGAGTAAATAGCCGATCTCTTTGTTATAAACTATTATCATCTCTGTGATACAAAAACATCTGTTTCCCGCAGTTCTTTACGTCTGATTGAACGTTTCCGTCAGCAAAATTTTTATAAATCCATTCTCACGGGCAAATGGGCAAATAAAAAGAGGCTGCCGTGTTAAAGCACGGCTTGCCTCCTGATACTGATTTCGCCGGGCCTCCGGCAGTATTCTTTTTATTAGATTTTTCAAAAGTGTAAGAGAACATAAACATATTGACCGGTACAATAAAAAGCAAAAAGGTCATTGTTGTTCGGGCGCCACCGGTCTGAAAAAACTTTCTTTCAGCGTCTGAAAATGCTTTATCCATTCCGGCTTTACTTGTCCCGCCGTTTCGATAATATCCGGTTCAAAGTCTTCGACAGCCGTTACAAGCTCCTGTTTTTCCGACAAAATCCAAATACCGAGTTTACCGTATTTTTTTACAGTATGGCAAATCTCTTTTGTTGCCTTTGCTTTCTTAAACCATTTTGACGCCGCGTTATCATAGCAAACCCATATACTAAAATCATGTCCCGCCGACATTTCAGCTATGCTTTCAAGATTCTCCCTTGAAAAAACAGCTCCGTCATAGTGCAGATCCGCATATGGAAATCTCTTAGAGATAACAGAAATTGTTTTCATATCGGTACAGGTAAAGCCTGCCCTTACTTTATCCTGTTTTTTTCATATTCCCCGAAAAGCTTCTCCCTAACGTCTTCGGGAAAGCGCTCCCACACATTATCAATCTTCAATGTTATCTTGTACTGCTCGGCAAAGCTTAAAAGCTCAGAAAACAGCGGAAGCTTTTCCCCTTTGAAGGAATTGTCAAACCATAAGCCATAATCAAAAGAACGGGCTTCTGCCAAGGATATTTCATTAATTTTGATTTCCTTTGACAATTGTCCGCCGCCGGGCAGTCTTCCCGTTCTGTTAAGAGAAAAATCATGCAGCACGACGATTTCTCCATCCTTTGTAAATTTCGGATCAAATTCTATAACATCATATCCCTGTGCAACCGCCGCCCGAAATGCAGAAAAAGTGTTTTCCGGATACTCCGAGCTTACTCCCCTGTGCGCCTGTAATTTAATCATCTTACATTCTCCGATAAATTATTTTGAATATTATTTTCGCAGCTCTGATATATGGGTTTCCTGTTCCTCAGGATCAGCACAATCGGCAATCAATTCGCCCAATCGGGGAAAAATATTTTCTTTCGAGAAATCACCGAAATGAAAGTATATATGTTTCGAAATACATCAGGAAGCTTTCACAAGTCGTAATATCCGCATTTGTCCGCTTTCTATGTACTATGCATTTGCAGTTCCGCAAGAGTCATCTCACCCCAGCTGTAATTAGTAAGATAGCTTCCCTTGAAAAGCTGAGAATATTTTTCTTCTCCCGAAAGATAATTGTACAGATCACAGCGTACCTTGTCAACAGCTATACAGCGTTTCCCGTTAACCGTTCTGATTATATCCGAAATTCCATACTCCTCCAGAATAATTTTAAGCCTCATGGCGACCTTGCGATATCTTGCCATGGTAACCTGATTGATCGGCTCATTCTCCCAGAGATAGCTGATTGCTTCTTCAGAGGAAACATATCCGCCCCTCCGATCAACAATAAGCGCAAGCAATTCTTTTGACTTCTGATTCCGGAAAGCAATAGGATTATCATTAACAAACACATCAAAATATCCGAAAGTACGAATATATATCTTTCTCATCGGTGCAGGATTCGGAGCAAGGGTGGTTATTGTCCCCGATATCGGTTTAACCGGCTGCTCTCTTGCATTTTTTACGGAAGTAATATCGGTCAGCACCGAATAGGCAACCGGCGTTCCGTCAGAAAGCTTTCCGAAAGAAGCAGTATCGTTCACATAAATAAGTGTTCCATCCTTTTTTAGAAGGCGGTAATGGGCAGTCAGCGTCTTTTCCTCCGATAAAAGCTTTTTTAGAAAATCAGAGTAAAGGCGTGCGTCTGCAGGATGTACCAAAGCGGCATAAATATCTGCCTTATCGCTCAGAAGCTCCTTTTGGGTATAACCGATCAAATCGCATAAATTGTCACTTACATAAGACAAATGAACCGGCTTCTTCAAAATATACTGATGAAATCCGCTGATATAACGATTCAATATCTCTTCAGCATTATCCGATACGTTTTTCATAATATCACCTGACATTCAATAGGGACTCACTACTTCGTTCATAGCGGCAAAATATCATTATAACCCACACGGCAAGCGGCAGGACAACGCTCTTTGAATAATGGAATCCGCAAAGGTCCATCCGCCGCTCCGAAGATTCGCCTAACGCTCCTTAATACGGAAAGCGTTGTTCTCCCGAACTGCAAAAATGTTCTGTCTATAATTATATCATAAATTAAACAAATGTCAATTAACAACCGAGCGTTTTTCCGGCATTCTTTGCTCGTGTGCGAATAGAAATTTAGTTGCACTAAAAA
>USPP01000139.1 GCA_900556615.1 uncultured Eubacteriales bacterium | reverse complement strand
TTGCTTAACGCAACAGCCCGTTGATGAAAAAAGCGTACTAAATTTTCCCAATTTCCTGTAGTCGTTTTAAGAGTAATCTGTATTGTTCTTTTCAAGAGCTTGCGAGCCGCCGGTTAAACCGGTAGCTTTGACTTTTTGCGACATTGTACTGCTTGCAGTCATAATATCTTATTTGAGCATTTCCTGACCGCCGGTTACGGGGATGGCTTGACCGGTTTCATAATCCTGTTCGCAAATATAGAAAATTGCTCGGGCAACATCTATTGTGCGGCATCCTCTTCCAAGAGGAACCTTGCTCTCATAGAATTTAAGGACGTCAGCGGTCGTTTTAGCTCCGGGCACCTTACCGGCTTTCAGATACTGCACGAGCAAACCTTTTTCCGGATCTGTCCAAAGAGGTCCTTCAAGAAAGTTGCCGGGGCAAACGGCATTAACCTTGATATTATAGGGAGCAAGCTCCATAGCGAAGCTTTGAGTAAGACCGATACCGCCAAACTTACTTCCTGCATACGCAAAATTCTTATTGCTTCCCGAAAGACCTGACTTGGAGTTGATCTCGATTATATCGAACATTTTATCGGGAGCCGTTCTGTGCTGTATTTTCATTACTGCCGAAGCATATTTTACGCAGAGGAAATACGCTGTGTAGTTTACTGCGGTAACAAGTTCAAAGTTTGATTTTGTCATTTCCTCAAGACTTCCGGCACGGACAATTCCTGCATTATTTACAAAAATATCGAGTCCCCCGTAATTAAGAACTGTTTCACGAATCATTTCCTCTACTGAAGCCTCGTCAGAAACATTTGCTTTTACCGCAATTGAATTTGGAAATTCTGAAGCGGTAGCTTTCGCGCCGTCATAATTCATATCTGCAATAACGACATAAGCACCTTCGTTGCTTAATGCTTCAGCAATTCCTTTACCGAATCCCTGCGCTCCTCCGGTGACAATCGCAACCTTTCCGGAAAGACGTCCTTGTTTAGTTTCAAAACTCGGTGTCTCAGAGAATGCCGTGATTTGTCCTTCGTCGGAAGCTACTGCTTCGCAGTAAACTTCTCCGACATAATCCGCTTCGGAAGGGGATTGTCCACAAGTGAAAATACCGGCATCGGGAGCATAAATTATCGATGGAATGCCATTTTCGTTTTTAAAGGTGTTATATAAGGCAATCATTTCGTCATCGGTGATATTTTCTTTGAGAACAAGGGTATTTTTACCGAGAACGTTCTCGTATTCCGATGAAGGACGCGGAATATTCATTCCTGCTGTCAGTGATTTTTCACATCGAAGAAGCTTTACAGTAGTTTTACCGTCGTTGAGCAAGAGCATACGTAAAACAGGCGCAATCTGAGCGGCACGGCTAAGTCTTTCAATTGTAAATTCCATATTAAGTAAATCCTTTCGCTATTTTGTAATTCGAGAAAATAGCAGAATATGCATTTTCAGTATATCAAAGCAGGCAGCCTATAAGACAGCAATTGCGGTCTTATAGGTCCACGAACTCCGTAATTCTCCATACATAATCCGGAGGAATTATATAGCTTTGGCATGTGCAAGAAGATATTTTTCCGCTTCCCCTGACCAAAGACCGTTATTGGAGGCAACGATTTCGGCAAGCTTGGCATACATCGGATCTTCTTTCCCCTTCTCCGCAAGATCGGAAAGGGCAGTGAGAGGCATGGAAATATGATTATATATAAGCTTTTTCCCTCCGGGAATTTTGGGAAGATTGATAACGGTATCAATGACTGCATCGAGACCTCCGATATGCGTGATCATCGCCGCAGGGTTGAGCTTTCCTTTGCTCATCATATCAAGGGATTCAATCATATCATCGGTATTGCCGCCCGAGTTTCCGCAAACATGAGTGAAATTATAGTGAACATTATAGAAATTGAAAAGAGCAGAGAACTCACTGTTTGTAGGACCGGCAAAGAAATTAAGACAACCGTCTTTTGCAAGAACGCCGTCAGCAAGCTCCACTACCGGTTTTACCGGTGCATAAACAAACGCATCGTCAAATCCTTTTCCACCCGAAAGCTGCATAAGGTAATCATGTGCGTTTTCTACTTCATTTGTATTGACATACACAAGCTTCACTCCATTGGCCGCTGCCTCGTCAACAGTATGAATTGACGCGGCTCTGTTAAGACGTGAGGTATCAATATCGGTTACGACGAGAAGCGACGGTTTTCTGTCACAGTGTAAGGCATAATCGATTGCTTCAAGCCCCATAGGACCTGCGGCAGCCATAAGAATTGTATTACCGCCTTCTACAATGCCCATATTATGTACATAAACACCGGGAGTGGCATGATAGTTGCAATGATATCCTCCTACTATGCAGGAGACCGGCTCTGCAAGGGAACCGTAAAAGTAAACGTCATTATCATAGTGAAGAAGGCAGTCGCATTCCATTACCTCGTGAGGAATCACTACAAATTGTGAGTTTCCGCCGATCCAGCGATAAGAATATCCCGGTGCGTAAAGGGAGCCCTTGTAATTCATGGCCGGTTGGATTGCGAATTTATCTCCGGGCTTATACTTATCTTTCCATTTCTGCCCAACCTCGCGTATAATGCCGCAGAATTCATGACCGATTATGGTTGGATTGACTGCTACGTCTTCCGGTACCCGTTTATGAGCCGGTCCCTGAAGGACAGCTTTGTGCGTTGACATGCAAACGCTGTCTGATATTACTTCAGCAAGAATTTCATCCTCTTTTATTGCGGGCAGCTCAAATTCCTCAAGCCTTATATCATTTGCACCGTAGATTCTAACCGCTTTTGTTTTCATTGCTATTTCTCTCCTTTTTTCTTCAGTCTGTCAAGCAGACTGACTATCTCATCGGTTTTTGATTGTTTTTTCTCCGGCATAGGACGAAGCGAAATATCAAATACGTCTCCTTCATGGAGGCTGCACTCGAAATAATTGACGGGAAGACGGAATGTAAATTCATTTTCATCTATGCAAATTGCATATTCTTCCTCGATTCGGTCGATTGTAATGATAATATTTCATCACCTCGCTTGAAAAATATAACAATCTATGTTATTATTATAACAGTAATTTGTTTGAATGTCAACATAATAAGATTTATTACTTGTAACAATAAAGGAAAAATATTATGGAAAATTTAATGCAAAAAATCGAAGAACTGAGAAAAAAGCTTGAATATCACGCTTATAAATATTATGTAGAGGATTCCCCTGAGATTTCTGACTATGAGTATGATATGATGTTTAGAGAGCTACAAAAGCTTGAGAAGGAACATCCGGAATATTCTGATGAAAATTCTCCTACAAAACGTGTTGGAGGAAAAGCCCTTGATAAATTTGTGAAGGTAAGACATACGGTTCCACTTGGCAGTCTTGCCGATGTTTTCAGTTTTGAAGAATTGAAGGAATATCTTACCAATACGGGGGTAGATGACGAATTTTCGGTTGAAGCAAAAATTGATGGCTTATCTGTCGCACTAAGGTATGAAAACGGCAGATTTGTAAGAGGTGTTACAAGAGGCGACGGTATTATCGGAGAAGATGTTACGGAGAATTTGCGGACGGTAAACAGCATACCTCTAAGTATTCCGTATAAGGGAATACTTGAAGTGCGGGGAGAGGTATACATGCCCAGAAACAGTTTTGAAAAACTCAATGCGGCAAGAGAGGAACACGGGGAACCAAAATTTGCCAATCCGAGAAATGCCGCGGCAGGATCTCTTCGTCAGCTTGATTCAAAGATCACTGCAGCCAGAGGACTTGATATTTTTGTTTTTAATCTGCAGGTATGTGATAAAACCTTCACCAAGCATGATGAAACTCTTGATTTTCTTCGTTCACAAGGATTTAAAGTCATACCTCTTGTAAAAACGCTGATCGGCTATGAAGCCATAACAAAACAGATAACTGAAATAGGAAACATGCGTGAAAATCTTCCGTACGATATTGACGGTGCCGTAGTAAAAGAAAATGACTTATCAAGAAGAATACAATTGGGAGAGACCGCCAATACCCCTAAATGGGCAGTTGCTTACAAATATCCTCCGGAAAGAAAGCCGACAAAGCTTCTTGATATTATAGTTCAGGTCGGAAGAACCGGCGTTTTAACTCCGAATGCAATTCTGGCGCCGATTAGACTTGCCGGAACCAGCGTCAGCCGAGCTACTCTTCATAATCTTGATTATATTAGGGATAAGGATATCAGAATAGGAGATACGGTTTACGTGCAGAAAGCCGGGGATATCATCCCAGAGGTGGTTTTAACAGACAAAAAATCTCGGACAGGTACCGAAATTGAATATAAAATGCCGGAATATTGTCCCTCCTGTGGAGAACCGGTAGCCATCTCTCCCGACGAAGCTGCGGTTCGTTGTACAAATTCAGCTTGTCCGGCGCAGCTCATCAGGAATATCACATATTTTGCTTCAAGAAGTGCAATGAATATTGACGGATTGGGGGAAGGTGTGGTAAAATTACTTTGTGAAAACGGACTTGTTAAAAACTGTGCAGATTTGTACAAGCTTGAAGTGTCACAGCTTGCCTCACTTGAACGTATGGGAGAAAAATCCGCCTCAAATCTTGTCGAGGCTATCAATCAATCAAAGGAGAGAGGACTAGATCGGCTTATCTGTGCCTTTGGAATACGACAAGTCGGTGAAAAGGCTGCAAAGGCAGTAGCGGAGAAATTCGGAAATATCGATGAACTGTTTGATACAACGGTCGAAAAACTTACCGAGATTCCCGATGTCGGAGAGATTACCGCGATGAATATTGTAAATTTCTTCTCTCATCCTCAGACGCGGATTATTGTGGACGAGCTTAAGCACTACGGCGTTCGTACCGTATCCTTACGACGTGCCTCGAACGGAAATAAGCTTGAAGGATTAGTTTTTGTACTCACGGGGACGTTGCCGACCATGAGTCGTGATGAGGCTTCGGCACTAATAGAGAAGAACGGTGGAAAAACCTCATCATCCGTTTCCCAAAAAACGTCATTTGTTCTTGCCGGGGCAGAAGCGGGATCGAAACTGGAAAAAGCTCAAAAACTCGGTGTTCCGATTATTGAAGAAAACGATTTTTTGAATATGATATCTGAATAATGCGGATTACTATCTATCAAAGAGGAAAGCCCCTGACGGGGGAATGGTGAAAAATGATTACCGATTATGTAAAAGTATATGTGAAAGCCGGTGACGGAGGAAACGGTTGTGTTTCTTTTCACAGAGAAAAATATGTTTCTCACGGAGGTCCTGACGGCGGTGACGGAGGGAACGGCGGCAATATTGTCCTTCAAATTGAGAAAGGCGATAATACGCTTCTTAAATATAAATATCGCCATAAATTTATCGCGGGAAACGGCGGCGACGGCAGGTCGGATAAATTTCACGGCGGA
>USPP01000138.1 GCA_900556615.1 uncultured Eubacteriales bacterium | reverse complement strand
AGTATTTTTTCCGCAGCGTCAAAAGGGGAAGCAAGCGGCTCCATATATACGGTTCCGAGCAGATTCATTACAAGCACCCTTGTTCCCATGCTGTCATGTATAACAAATCCTTTCCCCGGAGTCCCGTCGGGATAATTCGCCGGACGCAGAATATAGGGATTTTCATCGATATATTCCTGCATCTCTCTTTTTTGCCATATATGGTTTCCGGAAGTAATAACATCAATTCCGCTTCTGAGAAGCACCGCCGCCGTACTTTTATCAAGTCCGTTTCCCGATGCAGCGTTTTCTCCGTTTGCTATCGTCAGATCGATATGATATTCCTTCTTTATTTCGCCTAAAGCACGGCAAACCTTGTCGGTCGATTCGGTTCCGACTATATCTCCAATCGCAAGTATTGCATACTGTTTTTTCAACTTAAAATTACCTTTCACGCTCGTATTTATCATTTTCTTAACCAATTATCCGTCCGCAGATCCATGAAAATTTTCCAAAAATCCATACTCATTATACTGCCATTTTTATTGAATGTCAACCGTTTTACCACGTAAAAAGAGAACACCGCAAAACCGATGTTCCCCTTTGATTTTGAAAATACAAACAAATACTTGAAAACGCTTTGTCCGCACAGCTTGTCGACAAGTTCCGGTAACTGCCGCCTCAGGACAGCCGTTACCGGAATCACTCTTATTTTCAAGATTCTGGCGCAATTATAAAAATATTTGATTCAGTATGAGATTGATTCTTTCGGATGCTTCTGCGGCTGGAGGGGAGAAATGGAGGGATAACTGATCCGGGTGTACACTGACAAATAGTCTCGTAAACGGTCTACACTGTCAATCAGGTTCCCTTCTGAATCAACATCAGAATAAAATACGATAAACTTTATTCAACGTCGTGATTATATTGTAGGTCTTTGCCTGTGTCGCGTCAAAGGCATAACAATCGTTGTCTGTGCCATAGTCCATCCGAACAAGGAAGCATGTCCGCGTCGTTTCACGTCCCCTCCGCCGCCCGGAAAGACGGCGGAGGGAGATATTAATTTACTTTGCTTGTTTTTCCGCAAATTCGCGGGTTTTTATCTCGTTCAGTGTCGCCTGCTGTTCGGCAGTGGGGAAAATTATTTCGCCATCATGACCTGATCCCTTGGAGCAATAATAAATATTCAAAAAGAAGTCTTCCTCGCCTATATAGCTACTCATACATATGATATCATATTCGCGTGTCTCATTCCAATAATAGTTAAACATATATTCAGGATCTTTGAAAAATGTATTTTCCTCGTTATCGATATCAAAATCTAAATACAGCAAGGAAGTTGATATAGGAAGATTTTTCATCATCATATGCTCCATGCCCAACTGTTCCTCATGTATCCAACTACTTGAATTAGTTAATTGCGATAGCCTACTCACAAAAATGCTCTTTATATCGCACAAATAGCCGTGATATTCATCATAAGAGCAACTCATGCTATCGGCATCGGAACGCATCGCCTTGTCCGTAACAATTTTATCACCGCTCAACAGGATTATTTCATCATATTCCCTATACAACTCTTCGCTTTCCGCAACCAACTGCTTTATATCATCTATTGTCATCGTTTCTCTTTTTTCAACATCTACTTTACCCAAATCGAGAATCTTTGTTCCCGATTTGGTTTCCTCAACATTTTCTATCTCCGGTATATCATTTCCGTTTTCGAATGCCGTTCTCCGATCCATGCAAGAGGATAAGCAAACGGTAAATGCTACTGATAAAAAGATTATTACCACACAAATTTTTTTCATTTTATCTCCTCCTTCAATATATATTTACAACATATCCGCGCCAATGATCGAAATACGGATTTATAACATACAGTCGTATGTAATAGATTTCTCCTTTTGTCAGCGAGACAGTTATTGCTCCGTTTCCGCTATAGACGCCTCCTCCGAGATACTGACCGTTAGACGTGTACAACTGCATACCGACCGAATGGCTGTACGGTCCATTATTCTTTGTAGTTGTTAGATATATTGTATATGTCTCTGTCTGCGTCGCGTCAAAGGCATAACAATCGTTGTCTGTACCGTAGTCCATCATTCCGCTAAACGTTGTACTTCCAGATGTGCCTATGGCGATCCCTTTAGCGTGTGCATAATCCTCTCCTGCAACATCTGCAAGTGCAAGAGGTGTATGAGTACACATCGAAGCAGTACCGTCACCGTGACAATAATCTACTGTCGGTGACTTACTTACATAGAAGAAAATATAATCATCAGAATAACCATCCGAAATATGCTCTAATATATTTTCATTTGTAAGTACATCAACGGGGTTAGAACATCCGTGACAAGCAGTAGTTGCTTCCAATAATCCAGGTTTATGAGACCATGTTCCGTTCTCGTTCTGCATATAGAAATGAAAATCGTCTGATCTGACCACAAGTCCGATAAGTCGCTTATTTGTAAATGTCGTTGTCGGAAGATTAACAGAAGTATACTTTTCTTGAGATAACACACTATACCCTAAAGTTTGCAAATCGTTAACGATATAATTCATGACAAACTGTGTTGTGAGACCATCTCCATAAGGCGAATTAATTTGATAATCATATGAAGTCAATAATCCTTGGTAGGTACTTACTCCCGATGTGTCTGTCTTATTCCAAAATTCTCCTGGTTGTTGTTTATAACAATGATAAGCAATTCCCTGATCACCATTAGTGGTCGTGTACTTATATGGCTCACCTATATTCTCTGACTCTTCACAAAAAAACATTCGAAGTGCATATCCATAGCAATTTGTTCTCATTTGAAGTTTATCATCATCATATACATCGCAGACTACATTAACAGTATTTCCATTATTCGTGATAGGTATTACCGTTGTATCTACCACACTGTTCTGATATAATGATATATCAGCTGAAGCAGCATACGGATTACTGTACACCATCGTAAAGCTCGGCTTATTGGAGCTTCTGTTATAGGAAGCGAAGCAAACCGAGATGTTTGTACTTCCGGTTTCGACGGCGCTTGTCGTTTTAAAGATAACACCACAGCTTTTTGAATAGGTTCCGTTTTTCCAAGCCTTTACCGCGCCGGTTATATTAAAAGAATATCTTGCGTAATTTCCGGTTATCGAAGAATCCCCATTGCGGTAATATACCGTTTTACTGTCAAGAGCCGCCGATACATAATTATCCGGAGAAGTATTTGACCACCTTACCGTACCGATATTCCATGTGCTTTTAAAGGTATGACAGCTTACCGGCAGCTGTGTGCTGTAGCACATCAGATCGCGTAACTCCACCCTTGCGCTGATAATCTGATCCGACGTCCCTACAACCGACAAATCAAGTCCCGGAAACCGCATCAGCGTTCTTGATATTCCGTAGGTTTCCCGCTTTCCGACAAACAATGAACCGGAATTCGGAGACGAACTGTCAAGGCTGTTCAGCGTTACATCCTCAATCGCTCCCGCGCCGTTTCCTTCATAATTGATCTCTATTGTCGGATCGATCCGTATCGGATATACAGTCTTTTCATCCTTCAGATAATCTCCGTCAATATGTATCGTAAGAATATACTGCTTGCCTTCCTTGACCGTCTCGTGCGTCATGTTTCCGAAGGCGTTGTTTCTTTCATCGGCGGTAAAAATAATAATATCCCCGATCACAGCTTTGATTTCTCCCTTGCCGTTGGTAAGATAATAAGAACCGTCGAGCTTCTCAAGAACAAGACCGTTTGTATTCAGGAGAAAATAGTACTCCGTTTGTCCCGTATATTCGCTGACAACGATATCCTCCTTGAAGCCGGTATAGGTAAGCGAATATTCAAACGCGGTTTTTTCGCCACAGGAATAGGTCACCGTTCTTTTGTCTGACGACAGCGAAGCCGTGATTTCCGTTTTCCTCTCCGTCTCTTCCGGAACTGCCTGCTGAGGGATCAAGGTGATCCTGATATCATCATATGCAAGCGTGATCCCATCCGACAGCATTTTCGGAAATTCGGTCCGCACTGCGCTTTGCTTCGAAACAAAGCCGGTCTGCGACGTCCTGATATCAAGCGTGATATCTTTTACCGCGCCGTTTTCATCGAGATATTTCACCGGATGGTCAAATATCCTCATTGTGTTCGTCCCATCGGTGTTTCGGAATATCAGGGTGTTTAAATCCGGCTCTGCCTCCGCGAGCCTGAAAGCATAGCCGTTTTCGGCGGCTTCCTCTTCTGTGATAATGTCCGGCAGCCATTTCTCCGGAGACGCCTTGCCCGAAGAAGCGTCGAAGCCGTTTCCGGCAAACACCGGTTCCGGGCAAATAAGGAGGGAGAAAAGCATACCAAGCGAAATCATGAGGGAAAGAAAACGTTTTCTGTTTTTCATAACAGACCTCCTGTATTTAATTTGGGAAGATTTTCCCGCCTTCAATATATCATATAAAGCTGTTTCTGTCAATGCTTGGGCAAAAAAACGTCAATATGCATATTTTTAAGCTTTATTTTTGTAAACTTTGTCCTCTGCAAATACATTGATTCCCGCACCGATCAGAAGAATTTCCATACAGGAATAAAGCCAGAGCATAACGATGATCAGTGAAGTTAAGCTTCCGTATATATAAGAATAATCGGCAAAATTTTCAATATAAAATTCAAAAAACCGCGAATAGAGAAACCAGGCAACAGCAGAAAACAGCGCCCCCCACAGCTGAGAAAAGAATTTGACTTTTCTTCCGGCATAGCCTTTATAGGTAAGCGCGAATACGGCAGTAAGAATGATAAGAAACGCGCCGCTGTTCAGCAAACGTAAAAAACCGTGTGCCGTTCCCGCCGGCGTATGCGATAGAATAGTATCCCCGAAAACCCAAATCACAAGCGTCATAATCACCGTTAACATCCATAAAAGAGTATAAATAATCGCTTTTGCGGTATATTTAATGATATCTCCGTCACGTTTTCCGCCGTATACGTTTCTGATACCCGCTCCGATTCCGCGTATCCCTCTCGATGCCGACCATAAAAGCGTCACCGCACTCACCGACAAAAGCTGCATATTGGATTTTTCCGAAACCTCATCAAGAAGCGTCTCGGCAAGACCGGCAAAATCCTCCGGTATTACATCCAGTATCGCTTCCTTGATCATACTTCCCTCCCGCGGCATAAGTGTTCCTGCCATCGTCAGAAGCAAAATCAAAAAAGGAAGCGTCGAAATAGTAATGAAAAAAGAAGCCTGAGCGGCATATACCCTTATCCGGCACCGCTCAAGCCAATCATTAATTTTATGCACAACTTGAATGATTAAGTTAATAAAAGGACTTTTGAACTTGATCTGCATGGTTTACCCCGATTCATTATGTTGGCGTATAGCAAGTATATGCAGATTTTTTGCAAGTATTCTTATAGAGTACCTTTAAGGCAACACCGCACAATTACCGGCTAACGTCTTGACAGC
>USPP01000137.1 GCA_900556615.1 uncultured Eubacteriales bacterium | reverse complement strand
AGAGTTGGTTTGGCGACTATCGGAGTTTGCGTTTTTTGTGCGGCTGCTTCGGTAGTCGCACTTTTTAATTATAAACATTAGGAGGACACAAAATGAAACGAATTTTAGCACTAATCTTTACTCTGATTATGGTGATGTCACTTGCTGCTTGCGGGAACAGCACTAAAAGGTCGAATGTTTCTGATAATACGGGAGATGGAGATGTTACAGAGACTGAAATCCCTGATATTTCCGAAACCTTGGCACCAGAGGGATCACAAGGCGATACCGATCCTTCTGGCAACGGCGACGAGACGACAGAAGCTGAGAAACTTATTATAGCCGAAGACATTAAACCTGAAAACTTTATCCTTTCAGACAGCGGAGCAGATTATGAGACATACACTATCGAAAACATTTCTTATCGGGATGTACTGGATTACAAGGATAGGCTGGTAGAAAAAGGGTTCTGCATTCAGAGTTACTCTATGGGCAGTGAAATTGAGGCTGATAATTTAGCTTATGAAATCAAATATAAGTTTCAGTATACCGGAACAGAATCCATCATCAGTTTTACCGAATTAGAAAGACGCGCTGAGCAGGGACTGGAAGACACTGGTACTTTAACTGTTACAGTCAGAGCGAGAAACTTGAACGGCTATAATTTGCCGGAGCTCCCGGAAGGCGCCTGGAATATTTTTGATAACGATAAAAAGAAAGTGATAGTGCATACACTGAAGCCTGTTTTGGGTTGCAGCAAGGAGGAACGTATAACCGTAGCTAAAAATTATGTTGAATTATTGAAAGGGAATGGATACTCTTTGAATGTAGAAGAACATCCGGAGGGGAAAGAGGGAAACTATGTTTGGTACTATGTCCCGTTGTACGATTTTTATGCCGAAGATGCCAGCGGCAATAGTGTAGAGGTGAAAGTATGGGAAAACTTAGAATTTTCTTCTTCTATTCAGACAGACATAGACGAGTGGGTAGAAATCGAAATCACCTTTAAAGGAGTTATTCCAGACTGATTATTTTCCTATGTAAGCATGGATGGATAGATACCCCAACAAAAAGTATTGCTGTAATTCCGTTACAAAAGGGAAAACAGACAAAGGGCGAAAATACCAATGAATGTATCTTCGCCCTGATTTTATATTTATGCGTAAATCAGCTCGTTATTGACAACTTCTCTTGCACAGACTTAAATGTTGTTCATCGTATTTTTATTGCGGTTATTGTTTTAGATGCTGGTTGAATGGGTATAGTTAACGGATAAGAACGCAGAGAAGCTGTTAAAGACATTTGCTTTTAACAGCTTCTTTACTGCGATTTGCTTCTGCGAACAGTTGAGTTTACCCTGCTTGAGGCAATATAATATACATCGGTGAGGAGAAATTCACAGCGTGTGTAAAATAAACTTAAGGTAAAATCGCACAATGATTGTTGTACAGTTGCGCCGCCGGATTTTTCGTCAGACAATACAAATTGCGGAAGCAAGCGCGACTTCTCTGTCGATGAAATTCTTGAAGTATGACGGAATAGGTGCAAGCATATGCGCAAAAAGGCGTTAGCTGTTCACCCAGCAGTGCGGCCTTAACTTTTTTTACAATGCCCTTTTTATTTTTCTCATCTGAACTGACGTTTATAAGTTTTTTGTGTGTTTTTACCGGCAAGAATGAAGTGCCGTACAGTTGTGGCAATTGCCGCGATCATTATATACACAAGAGCGAACACAAACAGGATAGAAAGCGCATTTTTAGATGATTCAAAATGTTTTCCTATCAGAAAGAATACAATCGATATATCGGCTATAAAGCAGATAAAATGAAGAAGGAGCGCCAGCCCGTATTTGATTTTTTTGCTTGAAAAAAGGAGATTGGAAGCTGCAAGCACAAGTGAAAAAACAAATATCTGACAGATATTTTTAAGATTAATGGTCGGGAGTGCCATAGAAGTGTCGGAAAGACTGAGAATAGCCGAAAAAACAAAGCATAGAACGGTAAAGAAGAAGCATGCGGGCAGCAGTACCCTTTTAAAAACCTCAGAAAGAAGCTTCATAATATTCAAATAGCTTTAAAGCTGATACAGAAGCTGTTTGTAAAGCTTTCTTCAGGTTCGAGATACTTCTGAGAGCCGTTTTTCACAGCGTCCCGGCGTCCTTCAAGAGTACAGGAAGCCGCTTCCAGTCCCATTACATATTCGCATTCCCCAAGCATTCTCCACTGCACAAGACGGTCGAGCATGCCGTTTGATTCAAAGGAGATACGCATACTCGTACCGATGGAAGGATTGTCTATTCCGTAACAGTTTTCCTCAAGCTTATGATAGTAGCACATTTCCTGAAAACCGTGCTGCGGAGCGGTGATTTTGTTCCAATCATTGATATTTTCTTTTGCATGATCGTCTCTTGCAGATATGTCGGCAGAAGGAATTACCAATTTTGCCTTTTCAGAAAGAAGAGGATATCCGATATTCATATGATAGAGAATCGATACAGGAATTTTTTCAAAGCCTTCATTTGTGATTACGTCGGTAAAATGAATCTTGTCCTCTCCGTAAGCGCAGCGGTATTCCCGTCTGAGCGAAAGCTTGCAACCGAAAAGCACCGCTTCTCTTGCGGTTCCCTTTATTGTGACACTGAGACCGTCGGGAGCGAGATCAACACAAAGGTTTTCACAGGGAATATTTGCGATTCTGCCGTGCATGGTAAGATCAGCGGTCCCGTCGGCGGTGCCGATGTTCTGAAGCCCGCAGGTGGTAAGAAATCCGCCGCCGAAGGAACGAAGCCAGCTTGTTCCGTCCGGATCGAAATATTTCGGATTTACGATTCCGCTCGGTGTAATATACGACATGTTATTACCGTTGTATCTTACTTCCGCGATGTCGAGGCATCTGTCAGGAAGAATCGTAAAACTGAGATTACCTCCGTTCCAGATGTTTACGGCTTTTGTACCGTTTGCTTTTCCATCGGTAAGAGTATATTGTCTTACATCAAAAAGCTGTGAATTGTTGCCTATGTACTCTCTCATAACGATTTTTGTCCGTCAGCGGACATCCTTTCAAAGAATATTTGTACAAATAAATTAATATAATAAATATATTATATATTAGGCATAATATACTTCATTTAACGCTTCTTGTCAACAGATTTCGACTTATTTTCTCATATCCGATTGATTCAGCGATTCCTTAATCCGGTATATCATAAATAATGATTTCCGAGGCGGCTCGGTACTCTCCGGAATCGGTATCCTTTACTACTTCCATCCTGTTTTTATAAAGGAATTTTACGATCTCATAGGTATCGATCCATATTTGATTGTTTCCGTCTTTCTGCGATGCGTCAAAAATAAGCTGTATTCCGAAGTGAAGGTGAGGAATATTGATGTTATTAACGTTTTCTTTAACGCTGTATCCGGTCATGCCGAGATATCCTATTACATCTCCTGCCGTAATGATATCCCCTTCCTCAATGTCGGTATACGGATGATCTTTTCTCAGATGCGCATAGTAATAGTATCTTTTGTTGTCAAAGCTTCTGATTCCTATTCTCCATCCTCCGTACTGATTCCATCCGATGGCTTCAACATATCCCGATTCCACAGCGATGATCGGTGTGCCGACAGAACCCATCATGTCATGACCGAGGTGCTCTCTTTTATAGCCATAGCTTCTGCTTGCTCCGAAGTCGTCATAATGTTCATAGTAATACCCGGAGGCTATGGGGGAAAATGCCTTAAGCCCATAGTAAAATTTTCCGTCTTTATAGTATTCACCGACATAGCCGTCGAGAACGGCGGAATATGCTTCTTTATAATAATCGAAATATTTCATCTTTAAGGAGATACTTTGAACGGTTTCTTCTCCCGCTTTGATTTTATCGGTAAAGCTCTTTATATCGCTTTTTTTATACGAGGAGAAATTTCCGCCGTATTTTGCTCCGAGATAAGAGAGAATATCTATCCAGCTTATGTGCTTTTCGGTGCCATAGGTTTCAATATCTGCCTGAAGCGCGTCATTCATTGCCGCCGCGGTTACTCCATAGTCAACCCATTTGATATATCCTCCCGAGGTAAGCTTGTCAAGTCGTGCTGTATTTACCAGCGACAGTATCGCGCATACCGATACGGAAATGACGGCGAGAATAATTCCGAAGAAGAGCTTACGCTTTGTTTTTTCACCCATAATTAATATCCGGCTCCCATAAAAATAAATTGTGCTATGGAATAAGTATGATAACACGGAAGGATATATTCATTTGCTTTTCTTGTTAATTTGATTTATTTTGAATATACGCAGTAAAAGGGGATATAATATAATCAATTCAAAAAAAGGAGATGCCATTATGAATCTAACGCAAAAAGAAATTGATTTTCTCGACGATTTCAAAAGTCAGGAGAAGCTTTGCATCGAAAAATACGATAAATATGCCGGATGCGCATGCAGTACGGAACTGAAAAATCTTTTCGGGGAACTTGCATCTGATGAAAGAACGCATTTAAAAACCATCAATGAAATGTCGGGCGGAACGGTTGCCGACGTCCCTCAAAGCATCAAGGCGAACAACTGTAATTGCGGCTGCGCCGGCTATTGCGATGAGCAGAGCAGAAATAACGACGAATTTCTCTGCAAGGATATGCTTGCTTCCGAGAAGCATGTTTCGGCATTATACGATACCGGTATTTTTGAATTTTCAGATCCCAAAGCGAGAAAGATGCTGAATCATATTCAGGCTGAGGAACAGCAGCACGGTGAAAAGATTTATGCGTTTATGAAAAGCAACGGAATGTATTGCTGAATCAGCAGGGGCTGTTATGTCGTTTCATGACAGCCCTTTGTTTTTATACACGGATTTATTCAATATTTGCATATTCCATTCGTCCCGGTCTCCTTTCCGTTGTTTCGCAGATCGGGATAATCCCGTTTGAAAAACAATCATTGCATGAAAATTTAAGACAATACCGCCGGGTGCAAAGCTAACACCTTTATTGCGCATATGCTTGCCTCTTTTCCGTCATACTTTACCAATTTCATTGGCAGAGGAGTCGCTCTTGCCTCCTCAATTTGTATTGTCTGACAAAAAATCTGGCGGAGCACATTGTGCGGTATTGCCTTAAGCAGGATATTTCAGAAGTTTTCTGAAAGAATAAGGAATGCTTTATGAAGAGGTGCGGTAACGGAAATGATTTTTTCGGTTTTTGATACAAAGCCTTACGATATTCCCGGATTTGATGAAGCCGGAAAACGGTTTGGGATTGAATATCGGTATTATGAAACAAAACTCTCTTTGGATACCTGTACTCTTGCTCATGGCAGCGACGGTGTGGTTATATTTGTGAACGACACGCTTGATGCTGCCGTGATAGAGAAGCTTTGTTCTCTCGACATACATTTTGCGGCACTGAGATGCGCCGGATTCAATAACGTAGATCTTGCCGCGGCAAGGGGAAGACTTAC
>USPP01000136.1 GCA_900556615.1 uncultured Eubacteriales bacterium | reverse complement strand
CTGTCCGTGAAAGTGGCGATCTTGCGGGAACGCCCGGATGTAAGCTGGTCGGACCTTGTGGCGAAGTTGACCTCGACAGCGGTGTTATTGTTGCAAAGCGCCATATCCACATGACTCCCGAAGATGCCGAAGCTGCCGGAGTAAAAGACAAAGATATCGTTTCCGTAAAAATCGATTCTGAAAGAAGCGCACTGCTCGGAGATGTTGTCATAAGAGTCAGTCCGAAGTTTGCGACCGCTATGCATATAGACACCGACGAAGCAAACGCTACCTGCGCTTTCGGTCAGTGCTACGGTGAGATTGTAAAGTAATTTTTTCATATAATCAAGGGACCTCCTGTTTCAGGAAGTCCCTTTGTTATAATGATAACACGGGACATTCATTGTTTTGTCTCCTTAATCCGTTACATTCAATTTTTTTAGCTTTTCAAAACAATCCTCAATGCTCCTGAGATATCTGTCAAATCCTTGCGTATCATAGCAAAGCAAATCATAAGAAATCATACCGACATATGTCTCAATGAGGTTCCCGTCCACTGTATCGGGAAAATACATACCGTCGAGACGTTCTCTTGCCTCTGCTGCTGTTATTTCGTTGTCAAAAAACTGTTGACAGATATTAACCGCCTTTTCATGCGCTTTTTGTGTTTCTGTTTTGGTTTGATCGCTTATAACAATCTTTGCAGTAAATAAGAGAAAAACAAGGATTAAACCAATTATTATATAATTATAAATTTTCGTTTTTTTCATGATGTTATTTTCCTTTGCTTCCGAATCTGACGTTGCCTCTCTCGGTTTCGTCTGTGGTTAGGGTATCTCTATAAATTCAATATTCAAAAACGGCGATCGTCATTCGTCAGAAAATCCTTATGTATACGCTGTCTGTGGATTTTTTTAGACTGACGATTGACGTCTGTGAGCCTTGACCTTGAATTTTTAGAGATACTCTTCGCAAATTTTGCCGGCTGAGAAGTCGCTCTTGCCTCCTCAAAAAGGATTGCTGAATAAATCAGTCGAAAAACGTTGACGTTTTATTCGGCAATTCTTCAAATATGTTATTCCATCAGCCCTAATCAAAAAGGCCTTCGCTTTTCCGTTGTGTTCTTAACGGATAATTAAAATATGCAATAAGCAAAGGCAACTTGCCTTCTGCTTATATCTTTCTCTGCTCGTTACAGGTAATAGTGGGTGCAGGGCTACCGCCCGCCGAGCTATTTGACTGGTCAAATGCGATGCTCGCATTATGGATTATTTGTATGCGTTATTAGCTCCATATGTTGCTTCATCATCGGTAAATCCTTCAAATATAAGTTGGTCTATTAATCCTTGTTTAGAAAATCCCATTGTGTTTAAATAATTTTTAGCTACTCTCACGGCTTGTTCATTCCAATTGGCACCGCAATTATTAACTGCATATGTTGCTTCCGTTGTAGAATATCCTTCAAACTCCAATTGCCTGATTAATCCTTTTTTAGAAAATCCCATTGTTCTTAAATAATTTTTTGCAGAACTTAATGCCATACGCTCGCCAACAGTAGAACTATCTTTGTTCAAGGAATCTTGAGTTGCAGCAGTATCACTAATTGTAGTACTATCTTTGTTCGAGGAATCTTGAGTTGCAGCAGTATCACTAATTGTAGAACTACCTCTGTTCGAGGAATCTTGAGTTGCAGCAGTATCACTAATTGTAGAATCGTTTAGAATATTATTTGCATTGCCGCCATTGGAGCTTGCTGCAATTATAATAATAATGATTGTAAATATGATTAGCCAAAACCAAAATCGCTTGTAAATAGTTTTTTTCATTTTTTCCTCCTGTTGTAAATAAAAAAGTGCACCCCAATAAGAGAGTGCACCGAAAAACGCAAACTCCTATTGTTGCTACACAAAACCGACAGAAAATATGGATATGGTATCCTATCATACTGTTGGTGGAATTTGCGATTTTACCAAATTCAATAACAATATGATATGACGAAAAAGGGCATAATATCCCCCTAACGAGAAAAATACCATAATCCAAAATATTCGGTTTTGTGTAGCAAATATATTATACACCTACTTAAACAAAAATGCAACAGAAAAAGACAAAAAATAAACTCTATCGCTAAAATTTATCAACGATAGAGTTTTGTATTATTAAGTTTTGCATTTCTCCGTTAGGATACCATGCTTTTGCGAAGGTCTTTTACTTATTCCTTTTTCCTCATTCCTTTTCAAAAACCGGTATCTCAATCATAAACGTACTGCCCGAGCCCACTTGACTCTGCACTCCGCATCTGCCTCCGAGAAGCTTCATTATCTTATTTACAATTGACAACCCGAGTCCGGTTCCCTGCGCGGCGCGCTTATGAGAGGAATCGATCTTATAATATCTGTCCCATATAAGCGCCAGCTTATCCTCGGGTATTCCCTCTCCCGTATCGGTAACCGATATTCTCACCCACCGCCTGCCGTCATCCGGGTCGGTATAAACGGACTGTTCAACTTTTACCAGTTTATCCGTGCCCGTATAGGTTATCGCATTATTTACGATATTATAAAAGGCTTGGAGCAGCTTAGATTGATCGGTATAAACCGTAACGTTCTCCTCTGCGCTGAAATCAATATGATACCCGTCGTGAGTTCGAAGCTGGTTATAGCGTTCCATCCCCTGCCTTAACGTCTCGGTAAGATCAAAGACCTCACTGTTTACGGTCTGATTGCCGCTTTCAAGCTTAGAGATGTCAAGCATATCATTGACAAGCGACGTCAGACGTTTTGATTCATCAATAATAACCTGTGCGTTTTCCGGTGTATTCTCTCCGGGAAGGTCGCGCATAATTTCCGCATACCCGGTAATCATGGTAAGAGGGGTACGAAGATCGTGAGACGTGTTGGCAATAAGCTCTCTTCTCAGGCCGTCAACCTTTGACAGCTCCGTTGCGGCGTAATTGAGTGTATCGCTGAGTTCCGATATCTCACGATAGGAATTGCCGGTAAAGCGCGTATCGTAATTTCCTGCTCCAAGCGCTTTTGCGGAATTATTGATATCGATAATCGGCTTGGATATTTTCCCGGAAATAAATATCGCCAACAGAAGAGCAAGACTTATCATAATCACACTCACCGCTACAAGCAGAATATTCATGGTTTTTACCGTCGCGTCTACCGGAGAAACAACGGAATTTAAGATAAAGAACACATCGTTACCTTCCGTATCGGTAACAATCACAGAATAAATGATACTCTCCGGATCTCCGTAGCTCTCTCCGGCTTTGATTCCCACATACAGATGAGACGCGGCGTCATACCGAAAATGCTGAAGACATTTTCCGCCGTTTTTTACCGCAGAATCATACAGAGTAAAAATACCCGACATCGACATATTATGTATAGCACAGTTTTTCACCGCGTCACATGAGACAAGCTTGAATGCGGTTTCCTTACTGAGCATTTTCAGCACCAAAATACAGACGTCGTTTTTTCTTGACACTGTCTCTACCGCTTCGGAAAGCCGATCGGTATCATTGACAATCCGAGACAACTCAGACGCCGCATTTTTTATCTCCGCCGTTTTTATAGTTCGATAAATATCGCCGAGAAAAACCACCTGACAAAGCCAGAGTATGATCAGAATTACCGCCGCAAAAGCGGCAAGATAGGCAAAAAGCTTCCATTTTATACCGATTGCGGGAAGCCGACGAGCTTTATTTTTCGGTTTCAAAACGATATCCGACTCCTCTTAGCGTGACAATAAGCGAGCTGTATGCCCCAAGACTTTTTCGCAGCAGCTTGATATGCGTATCAAGCGTTCTGTCGTCTCCGTAAAAATCATAACCCCAAACCTCGGTAATAAGCTTTTCCCGCGAGAGAGCAATGTTGCGGTTACGGCACATGTAAAAGAACAGATCGTACTCCTTCGGAGACATTTCCGCTCTCACTCCATCTATATACACAAGACGCGCTGTAAAATCAACAGTTAGTCCTTCGTATTTAAAAATTTCTTTTTTAACGGTCTCCTCGGTACTGTTTCTCGAAAAACGCTTCATAATGGCATCGATTCTCAGCATCAGTTCCTTCGGAGAAAAAGGCTTTACCACATAGTCGTCGGCGCCGAATTCAAATCCGCTTATCCTATCATACTCCTCGCCTCTTGCAGACAGCATAAGGATCGGCGTATCGGAATGCTTTCTGATTTCTCTGCTCGCGGAAAAACCATCAAGCTCCGGCATCATAACGTCCATGACAATGATATCAAAATCCTGCTCGCTGCACAGTCTGACCGCTTCCATACCGTTTTGGGCTTCCGTTACCGTATGACCTTCAAATTCTGCATATTTTCTTATAAGGGCGCGTATTTTTTCTTCATCATCCGCTATGAGAATTTTATACATAATGAATCACCATACCTTTGTTGCGCAAAGGTCCTCCTTCTTTCGGAAATTACAGTTTTTATCCTTCGAAACGCAAAATGCGGAAAAATTGTTTGCAGGGAACGGTATCGACAATCGTCCCCTGCAATTATTATATCTCGTATTCGAGAATAATTCAAGAAAAATTTTATTTAGCGTTCACTTCTGTCAATACAAGATCAATATTGAAAATCTCGCTTTGATTTTTACTGTTCAATCTTGAAACCGTAACGGTTACTGTTTCTCCCACCTCAAAATCAAGAAGCATATTTTTGATATCGGAGGTCGAACTCACGGTAATGGAATTAATCGCAACAATACGGTCACCCAAATAAAAATCATCACTTTCCGACTCAATGATATATACACCGTAATCGGTAAAATACTTGCTATACTTCCACCAATAATACACGTCTTCCTGAGACTGAACCTCAATGAGGGAGAATCCGAGCTTGACGCGCCCCGTCACATAGCCGTTCTCAATAAGCTCTTTTGCAACCTTCATTGCCTCGTCGATCGGAATGGCAAAGCCGAGTCCCTCAACATTATCTCCGGAGGATTTGGCATTAACGATTCCGATGAGCTTGCCCTCCATATTGAAAAGTCCGCCGCCGGAATTGCCGGGATTAATCTCGGCATTGGTTTGAAGCAAATGATATGCCGTACCGTCTATTATGATATCACGGTCAAGTGCGCTGACAATTCCGTTTGTAACCGATCCGCCAAGCTCTCCAAGAGGATTTCCGATAGCAACCACACCCTCGCCGACAACAACCTGTGAAAAATCCGCTATCGTAACGGCGGAGAGCCCGCTTACATTTATTTTGATAATTCCGATGTCCGTCTGAGAATCACTTGCCGTAAAGGAAGATTCATACTGTGTTCCGTCCTTCAAGGTTACTTTAACCGTCGTTGCACCCTCTATCACATGGGCACAGGTAATAATGTAAGTTCCCTCATCTCCCGATGAAATAATTACACCGCTTCCCGCTCCCTGCGTAACATACTGACCGAAATAAGAATCGGTCGAAACCGTTTCGGGGTTGTTGTTGACAATAACAACCTCATAGCCTTTTTCCTTGA
>USPP01000135.1 GCA_900556615.1 uncultured Eubacteriales bacterium | reverse complement strand
CTGCCGTGAGTATGAACATCAATGAGCCCCGGAAGGATTAATGCGCCGTCCATATCGACGGCATTTTCATATGCGCGTATTTCGGCAAATTTTCCATTTTCAACCGTTAAGCCGCCCTTTTTAAAGCTTCTGTCTTCTGCGTTATAGAGAAGGGCGTTTTTTATTCTCAAGGAGCTCATAGCAAAATAACGGTTTCAGGGTGCTTTTTTACGATTTCGCCTGCCGCCTCCGCGTCAAGAATGACGAATACCTTATCCGATACCATCTGGAGTATAGAAGCCGGGACCTCCGGCGTGACCTCTCCGAAAAATGCCTTCTCAACAATTTCCGCCTTATTCGCACCGTTTGCGATAAAGAGTATTTTTTTTGCGTTCAGAATGGTTTTGCAGCCCATAGAATAGGCATATTTCGGTACCTCGTCCGCCGAGTCGAAGAAGCGGGAATTGGCTTTGATCGTACTTTCGGTCAGCTTTATTTTTACCGTTCCCGTTGAAAAGCTGTCGTTTGGTTCGTTAAATCCGATATGACCGTCGAGTCCGATGCCGAGAAGCTGGATATCAATTCCGCCGAGCGATTGAATCAACGCATCATAACGGGCGGTTTCGGCGTCAGCGTCGGGATTGGTACCATCCGGCAGATGTACATTTTCTTCCTTGATATTGATTTTGTCAAAAAGGTTCTTATGCATAAAATAAGAATAGCTTTGGTCGTTTTCAGGAGACAATCCGCAGTATTCGTCGAGATTTACGGTTTTAACCTCCTGAAAGCTGAGTCTGTTTTCTTCAAATCTTTTGACTAATTCGGCATAAAGACCGAGAGGGGTGGAGCCTGTTGCGAGTCCAAGCACCGAATCGGGCTTTAACGTAATCTGCGACGCTATGATGTCGGCAGCGCGGCAGCTCATGGCTTCATAATTGCTGCATACTGTAATTTTCATAATAATCTCCATTCCGCTGCCAAAGCGGCAGCACAAATAGCAATAAAGTTCTCCTGTGTTTCCGAAGAAAGCCAAAATGGAGCAGGGTTCATTTTACGGAATTTTTAAGCGTGAAACACAGGCGCTTGCATATGCTCTGAATTTATCTTTTTTGTTAGGGCAATACTTTGCTGTTTCCGGCAGGGTATCTGTCAGCCTCTTTTCCGATATTCATGCGAATTTTATCGGAAGAGGAGCGGTGTTGTCTTCGCAAGTTGTTTTGACTGTTGAATAATTTGACGGCGTATTTGCATTGTCGGAACTATATGGCAGATCTTAATGTTTTCAAAAATTTCTCAAAAACGACGGTTAAACGGATGTGATTCCTTAGATAAGATAGGATGTTTCTATAAATATTTTCCGCCGTTTCCCTAAAGAAAAGGCTGAAGTTTTTTGCCGTTCCGGTTTTTCGCTACACCGCCGCCGCTCCTATAATGCCGGCGTCGTTTCCGAGAGAGGCGGCAGCAATTTGGGTTTTATTTGATTCGGGAGCGCAGATAAGATCGCTTATCCGGCTTCGGAGAGGAGAAAGAAGAGTATCTCCCTCTCGGCAAATACCACCGCCGATACAAACGATCTCGGGCTGAAGGAGATTGATGAGATTGGAGATGCCGAGAGCAAGCTCGGTAATAAAGGCGTTTACAACGCCGGAGGACACGGCGTCGCCGCATTCCGTCAAAAGCGGTTTTTCCATTTACAAGAGAGGTGCTTCGCGCAATTTCCCAAAGGCGGCTTTCGGGATTGTTCTGCATGGCGAGAACAGTGCTTTTGATAAGCGCGGTTGCGGAGCAGTATGCCTCAAAGCAGCCGAGCTTTCCGCAGGCGCATTTCCTGCCTCCGGCGTGGGTAATAATATGACCGATTTCACCTGCTGCGCCGCCGCAGCCTTCTACAATCTTGCCGTCAATTATAATGCCGCCGCCGACGCCGGTCCCGAGAGTTACGGCAATTAGAGAACGGTGCCCTTTCCCACATCCTGCGATAAATTCTCCGTATGCGGCTGCATTTCCATCGTTTCTCAGTGTTACGGGCTTTCCCGTCATAGTCTCCACCATAGCAGCGAGTGGTTCATGATGAAATCCGAGATTATCGGCTTTGATCACGGTTCCTCCGGAAATAATACCCGGGGAACCGATGCCTATGGAACCGATATCGGTTCCGAAAGACAGATCCGCTTCTTCACAGAGCCGGCGGCTGAGTGAAACCATGTCACAGCAGATTTCCTTTGCGCCGCGCGGTGCCGCAGTGGGAATCGAAGCTTTTTTTATGATTCTCAGGTTTTCATCGACAATTCCCGCGGCGATGTTGGTGCCGCCGAGGTCTATGCCTATTCTGTATGCTCCCATTTATTTTTTTCACTTTCGGAAAAGTAATTTTTCTGATTTAATCATATCACTGCTGCTTGATTTTTTCTATGGAAAATAGTATAATAATATGTAAAAAAGAGTATTTTGTTCTTTTTTACCTCAATTTTGGAGAAAAACATGAGGAAGAATGAGTTTTTCCAAACCCGGTCGCTGGAGCGGATGGGTTGAAAGAAATTTAAGGCAATACCGCCGGGTGCATAGCTAACGCCTTTATTGCGCATTTGCTTGCATCTATTCCGTCAACCTTCACAAATTTCGTCGGCAGAGGAGTCACTCTTGCCTCCTCAATTTGTTTTGTTTGACGAAAAATCCGGCGGCGCAACTGCAAACAATCATTGTGCGGTATTGCCTTGAATTTAATTGTGTATCTTGCAAAAAATCACTTAAGCGTTTAAGTATTTTATGATTATATTATACCATAAAAATGAAATAATATCAATAATAAGAGCAAAATGAGATTGATTATCCATATTTATTATGATGTTTTTCAGATGAAAAATGAGTTATTTCATTTTCCAAAATAACTTTCGTGCTGTCCGCGGTAAAACAGAGACTGATACGAAGCTTGGAGTGCATAACAAAAAGGAGAACCGTTGTTTGGAAGTACAACGATTCTCCTAAGAGGTAGTTTTTAGTCTATTTTCAAAATATTTCTGATTACATATCCCGCGATAAGAAGCCCTCCGACCGAAGGAACAAAGGATATCGACGCAGGGGTTCTCATTCCGGTCTTGATCGGTTGTTCTCTGCTGAAAAGCACCGGAAGGTGATAGATTCCGCGATTGCGGAGTTCTCTGCGCATGACCCTTGCAAGAGGACACACCGAGGTTTTCGATATGTCGGAGATTTCAAGTAAGGAAGGCTTCAGCTTGTTCCCGGTACCCATTGAGGCGATAAGCGGGATGTGATTTTCCGAAGCATACACGGCGATAAGCAGTTTCGTTGCTACGCAGTCGATTGCATCGATGATATAGTCAGGGACGGCGGCGGAGATTATGTTTTCGGTGTTGTTATTATCAGCAAATTCGCAGATTGCCACGGCTTGACATAGAGGATTGATTTTTCTTATACGCTCGACGGCAGTCTCGGCTTTTTTTCTTCCTATTGTGGTTGTATCGGCAATAAGCTGACGGTTTATATTGGATTCAGCAACGATATCTCCGTCAACTACCGTAATTTTTCCTATTCCTGCACGGGCAAGTGCTTCGATCGCGTAGCTTCCAACTCCCCCCGCTCCGAATATTAGAACGGATGAGGAAGCCAGCTTTTCGATGTTTTTCTCTCCGATCAGAGCAGCTTCTCTGCTTTGCCATTCGCTGACAGGCATATTAAAACCATACCTTTCTTTAGGATTTACGATTATATTATATAAGATGGCTGCTGTATCTGTCAATCATAAAAGTATGCTTGGGAATATCCGCCTTCCGCGCCCTAAGGCGCTGTAACCGGTTTCGGTCTCGTCACCGCTGCGGAATCCTTATCTACATTATGGTGGTCACACGGTAGTTACAATAATTTGACAGAAAGCGGAATTTACCGAAAATTCTCCATAGTATGCTGGTATAAAATAAGAATCACCCTTTACCATCGCTTCACCGTCGATATCTCCGCTGCCCTCAAGGCATATGACGCTGACAAAGCTTTTGTCGGCGTACAGCTTTTGGGCCCCGCTTACGGTATAAAGATTGGTTTGGAAGGATCTGCAACAAGCAAGAGAGCTTTTCTGCGGTTTTCCTTCTGATTCGGAATAGCGCAGCGCGTCTATCTCCGACTTTGTAAAATCACGGATTGTTTTCATCGCGTTATCAACGTGAAGCTCCCTTGGTTTTCCGTTCTGAAGTCTTCCGTAATCGTATACGCGATAGGTTACATTGGAATTTTCCTGGATTTCCGCTATAAGAATACCGGCGCCGATTGCATGGACAAGCCCCTGCGGAATGAAGAATACGTCTCCCTTGTGAACTTCAACGTAGTTTAGAAGCTTTTCTGCGCTTCCGTTTTGAAGAGCCGTACGGAATGATTCCTCGCTGAAGCCGTTCTTCAGTCCGTAAACAAGCTTTGCGCCGGGTTTTGCGTCGATTATATACCACATTTCGGTTTTTACGGGATGTACCTGTATCGAAAGCGAATCGCAAGCATCAATAAACTTTATCATAATGGGGAAATTTTTATCGCTTCCGAGGTAATCGGAGAGCTGCATGCCGGCGTATTCGCCGTTAGCTATTCTGCATATACCCTCAGGATGTACCGAAAGCTCCCATGCCTCGGCAATTTTTCCCTTCGGTTTATTATATCTTTCCCCAAGGAGAGTTCCTCCCCAAATGATCTCTTTGTTTACCGATTCAAGCTTGAGAGGATAGAGTTTCATCTTCGATTTCCTCCTCAGTTGCTGCCGGTCGATACATTTTGCGCAGAATCGGGTTCGGAAGGAGCATTTTCAATTGTTACAAAGCGGATGGTTTTGATTTTTTGTTCGGTAAGCGGTTTATCATTTAAGTCAGTGCTTACCGAAGCGATTTTATCGACGGTATCCATTCCGGCAATAACTTTTCCGAACGCCGCATATTTGCCGTCAAGATGGGTGCAATTTTCTGTATTATGGCAGATGAAGAATTGAGAGGATGCGCTGTCCATGATATTGGTTCGGGCCATTGAAATAACGCCTCTCTCATGCTTGAGATTATTTTCAACTCCGTTTGCGGAAAATTCCCCTTTGATGGAGGGTGTGGTTTTACCGGCGCCTCCCTGTATCATAAAGTTTTTTATAACGCGGTGAAAAATGAGACCGTCATAATATTTTTTTGAAACAAGATCCTTGAAATTGCGCACTGTAATCGGAGCGGTTTCGGGATAAAGCTCGATGAGTATAACGCCGCCGTCTTCCATTTCAATTTTTATAAAATTTGTTTCCTCCGATGATTGTTTGTAGTTAAAGTCTGAAAGATTTCCGCTTGTGAAACTGCTGTCACTGTCAGACGTTTTTTTTCTGCATGAGGTAAAGAAGGATAACGCCGTAAGAAGTGCGAAGATCAATACAATAAATTTTTTCATTGGGATTCTCCTGTAAAAAAGGTTATTATATAAATTATATCAGAAAACCATTAGAAAATCAACCTATCATATGAATTTCGTATCTGTCAAGTTAAAATTGGCAAAAAAATTTTGTTTACAAACACACAAAAATG